>WFYP01000266.1 GCA_015490055.1 Nitratifractor sp. | reverse complement strand
GTGTTGAGGTTGGAGTTGTCCTAATTTGGACTTGCGTTTTTTATGACCAGTATACAATTAACAAATATACCTATAACAGAGAAAAAGGTAAACAATGAAAAGTAATATTTTAAAAATAGTAGCACCTCTTGGCTTTTTTATATTCATAAGCTCAATTATATTTATAGCCGACAATGCAAATTATAATTTTGCCCTGCGGTGGGTTGGGGCAATTCCTTATGGCGATAAATTAGGGCACGCCACTCTTTATGGAGTTATGGCAATGCTTTTAAATTATGGATTATCTTACAGAAAAATCAAAGGTGTTCAACTTGGTGCAGTTTTGGTTTTGACTTTTGCTATTTTAGAGGAGTTTAGCCAAATTTACATACCATCAAGAACTTTTGATTTGTATGATATTTTGGCTGATATTGTTGGTGTGGTAATATTTAGTAAACTAAAAAGATAGCCAGAGAGTTATTGTTGGCTCTCTTGAACTTCTGTATTTAACTGCTCATCCATCCACTTTTGCATCATTCCAAGTTGCATACCTATTAAGTCTATATCGGCTCTTTTTGCTTTTGGTGATGGTTTCCATACGGCTATAAAATCATCACAAAGTGAGCTGTTTACACTCTCTACTAAATACTCTGCGTAGTCTCTTACATTATCTACTTCTAATTTTTCACCTGTTTCACTATTTTTTATTTTGATTATGAAACCATCATCTAAAGACTCTATCTCAGCTTCGATTGTTAGTAGTGCTCTATTTTCCGACATATATAAACCTTTTTTCTTGTAATTATAACAAAAAAGTGAGAGAATTTATATACCCCAAAGAGGAGTTGGGGTAGGTATTAAGATATTAGTAACTATTTATTAGTAGATTAACATCTACAGGTCCAATTTTTAAGTGTTTGTGAATTGGTCTATCGTTTCTATAAATTGGGCGACCAACATGTATTTTGTTCTTAGTAAAATTAATAGTTTGGCGATTTGTTAAACCTGTATTTATATTTTTAGCTTTTAAATTTAACTGTAGCGTTCTGTATCTGTTAATATGTGAGTTATAATTTAACCCTTTTATACTTGCATTTACTACTAAATTACCTTTGTACCATGTTATGTGTAAAGCGTTGTTATAATATTTAGCTTGTGCCAAACCTAATGCTTTTTGCCCTCTTGGTGTGTTTCTCCAAGCTCTTATATATATATTACCATCTACATATCTAACAGTTAATTTTGAAATTGCACTAAATGCGTCTGTGCTTTTCCAGTTACCAACATATCTTTGTTTAATAGTTTTTAATTCAGAAGCTCTTTTTGCAAAGATGAAACTTCTACTAATTACAATATGTCTATTTGTATCTATCTTTTTTTCGTAAACTTTAATTTTACTACTATTTATTGGCTTAATATATAGAACTAAGTTTTTAGCCCCAAAGCCCCAAGCTTCATATAATCCGTTACCTGTATTTGTAGCATCTTTTGATTTTAACTTTACTCGAGCGTCTCCCCTTTTTATAAATGGTGCAACTGTTGTTCCACTTATTTTTAAAACTACTGGGTCGTTGTATTTAGATGTACTCTTATTTATCCAAGTACCGTTATAGTTGTAACCAAATGCCGAAACAGCTAATGCTGAAATTATTAATAAAACTCTTTTCATTTTGTCTCCTTTTGAGTTGTTATGTCGCTATTATATACCAAAAGCGTGAATCAAAAGTGAAGGTAGTGTGAATAAATGGTGTATTATGCTAATATTTTTTTAATTATCGTAAATATAGATAATACAGTTGCCCCCACTAAGATTATAGCTGCTCCTGATGTAATATCGAATTGATAGCTTATTATTAAGCCAGTTACTGTAAAAACAGATGCAATTATTGCAGATTTTATCATCATACCATAAAGAGAGTTGCTAATTTGTTCGGCTATATATGTTGGCATTGTCATTAGGGCAATTACCAATATTAAACCTACAACTTTAATAGCTACTACAACTGTTAAAGCCGATAGTATAAGTATAAGTGTAAAGAAGAACTTAGCATTAATTCCACGAAGCGTAGCATATTCGCTATCGTAAGAAACAGCGAGTATCTCTTTGTAGAAGCGGTGTATAAATATTAGGACAACTACAACAAGTATAGCCATAAATATTAAATCTTCTTGGCTAACTGCTAATATTGAGCCAAATAGATAACTCATTAAATCTACATTATATCCAGGAGTTAAATCTACAAAAACAATACCAATAGCCATACCAACAGCCCAAATTAATCCTATAAATATATCTAATCTATGGCGTTGTTTAAAGCTAATTAGAGCAATAATAATAGCACTAAAAACTGCAAACATAGATGCCCCAAAAAATATTGGTAAGCCAAAGTATATTGCCAAACCAATACCACCATAAGAGCTGTGTGCTATGCCACCTGCTAAGAATGTCATTTTGTTTACTAAAATTAAAGAGCCAATAATTCCAGCAACAATACTTACCATAATTGCAGCAAGTAGGGCATTTTGAATAAATGTGTAGTGCAGTGCTTCTATCATTAGTTTTGCTCTCCCATTAGATTTTCTCCATTCTTGCCTAGCATCTGCATTAGTTCAACTTCGCAGAAGTGTTCATCTTTGTTTACTCTAAATCTATCTTGCTTTAAGTTGTGTAAAAAGCCCTCTTGGTTTACATATAAAACTCTATTTGCATAGTTTGAAATTACTGTTAAATCGTGCGTTACTACAAGTATTGTAATATCTTTATTTAACTCTTTTAATAGTTTGTATATCTCTTTTTGCCCCTCTATATCTATGCTAGATGTTGGCTCGTCTAGTATTAAGAGTTTTGGGTGTGAGCAGATAGCTCTTGCTATCATAACTCTCTGTCTCTGTCCACCTGAGAGATTAGATATTTTGGTATTTAAGTCCACTTGCATTCCAACTTTTGCTAAAGAGCTTTTTGCACACTCAATCTCTAAATTTGTATAGTTAATATTAAGTAATCTTTTTAGGGTTTTGTGTTTAGCCCCATTGCCCATCATTGTAACATCTAAAACAGATATTGGAAACTCTAAATTTATATTTGTATTTTGTGGAACATAACCAATATCTAAAGAGCTTTTAATAGAGTTATCTAATTCAATAGTTCCAATTTGAGGTTTTAAAATATTTAAAATCAGTTTTATTAGTGTGGACTTACCTCCACCATTAGGACCAGTAATTGCAAAAAAGTCTTTATCGTAGAGTTCAAAGTTTATATCTTTTAATACATACTCTTTGTCGTATTTAAATGATAAATCTTTTACTTTTAGCAAAGTTTTTTGCATCTACTCTCCTGCCAATACATTTGCAAAGTTGCTTATATTATTTATAATATCTTTTTTTAGTGGTGATACTTTTATAACTTTAATACCTAACTCTTTAGCTATTAAATTAGCACTCTTTTGAGAAAATTCAGGTTGTGTAAATATAACTTTTACGCCAGTTTTTTTAGCCAATTTAATAACAGATATTAACTCTCTAGCCGATGGCTCTTTACCTTTTATCTCTACTGCTATCTGCTTTAAGTTATAATCTCTTGCAAAATAGCCCCACGATGGGTGAAAAATTAGGAAGTTTCTATTTTTTAATTTAGATAGTTTCTCTTTAATCTCTTTATCTAGTTTGTCTAATTTAATAATAAATTTATTTAAATTATCTTTATACTCTTTTGTATTATTGGCATCTATCTTTATTAAGGCATCTGCCATATTTTTTGCAATAACTTTTAAGTTTTTAGGTGATAACCAAATATGTGGGTCTAACTCTCCAGCCTCCTCTCCACTTGTTATTGGAAATTTTGTTATATTTTTGTCAGTATGGACAATTAGTAAATTACTGTTTTGAGCTTTAAATTTAGGAAGCCAGCTATCTTCGAACTCTACACCTATTGCAAAATATATTTTTGCCTTGCTTAAAGCCATCATTTGAGAAGGCTTAGGTTCATAAGTGTGCGGTGAGTTTCCAGGTTTTACAATAACTTCGGTATTTACTAAATTTGGAGCAATTTGCTCTAAAATATACGCTTGTGGCGGAATACTAACAGCTACATTGATTTTTGCAAAAGCAGATAGTGTTAATAGTATTAAAAAAAAATATATTTTTCTCATTTATAAGCCTTTTTATTTTTTGTGTAATTATAGCATAATAAATAAGCTTAAAAAGTAATATGTTGGATAAAATTTTTTTAAAAAATAGTGGAGCATAGATTGAATAGCAATTATAAGATTATCAAACAAGCTACTTTAGACATATCACCATTGGCTTTAGCTGTAATTCCCTGGGGTATTTTGAGTGGAACAATAGCTATTAATATAGGTTTATCACTTTTTCAAGCACAAGCTATGTCGTTGTTTATATTTGCAGGTGCAGCACAGCTCTCTGCTATGACTTTGCTATCTGGTGGAGCAAGTACGTTATCTATTAGTGGTTCAGTTTTTGCTATAAGTTCTAGACATCTACTTTACTCTATAGATTTAAGAAAAGAGGTTTATAAGTTGCCACTTAAGTGGAAAATACCGCTAGCTTTTTTTCTAACAGATGAGATGTATGCAGTTACTAAAGCCCATATGCTCAAAACTGGAAAGTTTTCAAAACTCTATTCACTTTGGGCTGGTATTATGTTTTATATTGTTTGGAATATATCTACATATATTGGCATTGTAATGGGTGAAAAGTTTGATAATTTAGATAAGCTAGGCTTAGATTTTGCAATAGTTGCAGTCTTTGTAGCAATTACAGCAGAGCATTTAAAATCTATACCAATGCTTGTAACTACAGTAGTTAGTGGTATAGCTTCAGTATATTTTAAGAGCTTATATCCAGACACATATGTAATAATATCGGCATTAATTGGTATGCTTTGTGGATATTTAGTAAGTAAGGTTGTTAAATGAATACTACTTGGGTATTAATTATAATATTATCTTTTATTACATTTATCAACAGATATACATTTTTCTCTAAATTTGTTAAATATCATCCGGGAAAAGAGTTAAGAGAGTTTTTAAATTTCTCTCTGCAAGCTATTTTAACAGCATTGTGGGTGCCTATTGTTTTTAGATATAGCGAAAATGGAGTGATTAGTTATACAGATATTAACTATCTAATTGCTACTATTTTCGTGTTTATATTAGGAATACTTAGATTAAATATGCTTTTAGTTGTATTCTTAGGATTATTACTATTTTTTGTGTTGAAATTTAATTTATTGGGATTATAAAAATTAGTTGCTGGCGCGGTGGACGAGACTCGAACTCGCGACCCCCTGCGTGACAGGCAGGGATTCTAACCAGCTGAACTACCACCGCATATAATAATGATGGTGGTCGCTATAAGACTCGAACTTATGA
>WFYP01000265.1 GCA_015490055.1 Nitratifractor sp. | reverse complement strand
GTATATATGTTAAGAACAAGTATATATACGCTTTAAATGTAAAAAGGGGGGAGTTTGCTACTATTGGTATGCCTATAGCAACTATTAGCGACATATCAAAAGCAAAACTTACACTATATTTAAGCAAAGATGAATTAAAAAATTTAGCAAATAAGCATATCTATATAAATGGAGAGAAAACTAATTTAAAATTTAGTAAAATATGGAAAATTGCAGATAAAAAGTATATATCTTCTTATCGAGCAGAGATTGTTTTAAAACCAATAGATAGATTCTCTACTTTAGTAAAGGTGGAAGTAAAATGATACAGACAGCATGCCCTTTAGATTGTTTTGATGGTTGTAGTGTAGTGTGCGACTCTAGTTATCCAAATAAGTTAGTTGCAGGTAGTGGTGTACCATATACAAATGGCGTATTATGTGCACATTTGTATAAACATATGCACGAGACTAAGAGGCTTACAAAACCTATGCTAAATGGTAAAGAGGTAAGTTTAAATGAAGCCCTCGATGCAGTTGCTGAGGCAATTAAAGATAAGCCTTGGCTACTCTGGAGAGGTTCTGGAAATTTAGGTGCGATACAGAGAGTTACTAACTTGTTAGCAAAAAGTGCAAATGGTGTTTTGACTAAAGGTACACTTTGTGATGGTGCAGGAGATGCTGGAATTGTAGAGGGTAGGGGTGTTAATAGACTCTTGCCTATAGAGCAAGTTGCTAAGAGTGAAGTTGTAGTGTTTTGGGGTAGAAATCCTACAGTAACTAATTCGCATATAATGCCATATGTAGAGGGTAAAGAGATAGTTGTAATCGACCCAGTAAAAACAAAACTTGCAAAGATGGCAGATTTACACTTGCAGGTAAAACCACGAAGTGATTTCTATTTAGCAATTTTACTATCTCGCTTTTTAATGATGGAAGCAGCAGAAGATAGAGAGTGGCTAGATGAGAATGCAAGTGAGTATGATGAGTTTTATGAATTTACAAGAAGCTTTAGAATTAAAGCAGTACTAGAGCATATTGGGCTTAGTTTAAATGATATAGGCGACTTTTTACTGATGATTCAAAATAAAAAGGTTGTATTTTTAGTAGGTGCAGGTTTGCAACGCTTTGATATTGGCGACTCTACACTAAGGGCAATCGACTCATTTGCTGCACTTTTAGGACTGTTTGGAAAAGAGGGGTGTGGCGTTGGCTTTTTATCGAACTCTAAACTAGGCTTTGATGACTGCTTTGATGTAAATGTAAAAAGAGAACCAATAGCAACTACTCCATTTTCTAAATATAGTGCTGTAATTGTGCAGGGTGGAAATCCGGCAGAGTCTATGCCTTGTAGTAACAAGATACAAGAAGAGCTTAGGCAAGTTGATAATTTAATCTACTTCGGACTTTACGAAAACGAGACAAGCAAATTAGCAAATATTATAATTCCAGCAAAAAACTTTTTGGAAAAAGATGATGTTAAGCTATCGTATGGACATCAATACATCCAAAAGATGAATAAAGCATACGATAGCGATATTGGAATTAGCGAGTATGATTTTACACAAGAGATTTTAAAAAGATTAAATAAAGAGCCAATAGAGAGTTTAGAGTACTATATAGATTTTTGGTTAAAACAGGCAGTTGAGGTTGATGGCAAATTAATCAGTCCAGCTTTTGAAGAGATACCATATGCAAATGGCTTTGGCGAAGATGGTGGCGATGAGTTCGAGTTTATAGATGACTTTTATGATGATTTTGAAGATATAAAAGCTCTGAGGCGATTTAGAAAAAAACTTAAAGATAAAAATAGGGGGCTTTGGTTATTAACACCAAAAACTCATAAGAGTCTTAATTCTCAATTTAATAAGCCAAACTCTGTTGTTAAAATTAGCCCTGAGATAGGTATAGAGTCTGGCAAGTTAGTACTTGTTAAATCATTATGGGGAGAATTAAAATTAGAAGTTGAACTTAGTAGTGATATAAGAGATGATACTGCTGTAATATATTATGGAACCAATGGAGTAAACAAATTAACTCCACCAATATCAAGTTGCGAAGGAAATATGGCTTGTTATGGTGATGTGAAAGTAAGTATTGAAGAGTTGTAATTCTCCCCATATTTTGACATAAGAATATTAAACTTTCTAAGAAATATATAAAAATGTTATAAAAAATCGACTTTTTATAAAAAAGAGGGTATTATAATATAAATATTACTTTTAAAAGGTTAAAAGATGTTAAAAAAAGTGGCGTTTATATCTTTGGTGACAGCTTCTGTGCTATTTGCAAACTTACCAAATTTATCAGGAAAGATTGTTAAATTAAATGTTAGTGGTTTTGATGAATCTAAAGTTACTGCTATTACAGGTATTCATGAAGGTGACCAATACTCTATTAGTGCACTTCAAGCGGCTAAGCGTAATTTAGAGACAGCTTTAAAGCAAGCAGGATATGTAGATGCAAAGGTTACTCTTGATGCAAGTATGAAAGATAATGGCGTAAAAGTTAAATTTAATGTCGATAAAGGCGATCCTATAAAGGTTAAAAAAGTTACTTTTATTGGTAATCATGTATTGAGCTCTAAGATTTTAGAAGAGTCTATTGTTAATAAACCAGGAGGAATTTTCTCGTGGCTGACAGGTGGAGGAGAAGCTGTACCTGCGATGTTAGATTACGACCAAGCAAAAGTTAGAGATGAGTACTTAAAAAGAGGTTATCTTGATGTTCAAGTAGATAAACCACTTATGAAAACAGATTTTGCTTCTAAAAGTGCAAATGTTACTTTTACAATTAGACATGAGGGTCAGCCATATACAGTATCTAGTGTAAAAATTGCTCCAATTCCAGGTGTAAATATGAATGAAGTTCAAAAAGAACTTGATTTAAAATCTGGAAAAGTATTTAATGTAGAGAATTTAAGACACGACTTAAATATGCTTATTGAAAAAGCTGGCGACAAGGGTTACGCTTTCGCTAATGCACAGCCAAGATTTAAAAAGAATGATGCAACACACACTATAGATGTAGAGTATGTTGTTAATCCTGGTCAAAAAATTAGAATTAATGATGTTAAAATATCTGGTAATACAAAAACAAAAGACCATGTTGTAAGAAGATATGTATATTTAGCACCAGGTGACCAATTTAATTTAACTGACCTTAAAGATAGCAAAGATGAATTACAAAGAACAGGTTATTTTGATAGTGTAGAAATTGTACCTAAGAGAGTAAGTAGCGACGCTGTAGATTTAGATGTAAATGTAAAAGAGGCTCAAACTGGTAGTATTACTGCTGGTTTAAGCTATGGAAGTTATGATGGTTTTGGTATCAATACATCTTTATCTGACAAAAATATATTTGGTACAGGAATTGGATATAGTTTAGCTCTAGAAAAGACTAAAAAGTCTCATAATTACTCATTATCTTTAACTGATCCTAGAGTTTTTGACTCTTTATATAGTTTATCTGTTGGAATATTCCATCAAAGTTATGAATTTATAGATTATACTAAAAAAGAGAAGGGTGCATATTTTAGCGTAGGTAGAAAACTTACTAGAGATTTAAGTGCTTCTGTTGGATATGTATTTTCTGATGTGTCATATAGCGATTATATAAAAAATACAGAAAGTTCAAAATATAATATAGATTATGAATCATATAAAAAATCTGCAATAACAAGTTCGATTATATTTGATAATACAGATGACTATTATACTCCAAGAAGAGGTTACTATGCTGATTTAGATTTAGAGTATGCAGGTTTTGGAGATAAGAAAAAATATGCTCACTATTTAAAGAGTGAATTAAAATTAGCAGCTTACTATGGTATGAAAGATGTTCTTAATTATGACTTAATCTTAAGAGCAAAATTAAGAGCCGGCTATATTGCTAATAAAGGAAATACTCCAAGAGCAGAAAGATTATTCTTAGGTGGCTCAAGTTGGGGCATAAGAGGTTATTCACCAGCTTCTATTGCACCTATTATAAAAGAGGGTAAAGATGAAGGTGTAAGATTGGGTGGAGATAAAACTGCTGTTTTATCATTAGAAGCTAGTATTCCATTAGATATGCTTACAAAAAAGATGCGTCTTACAGGTTTTGTTGATTACGGTATGATTAAGGGTTATGGACAAACTGTTAAGCGTGGTTCTGTTGGTGCACAAATAGAGTGGCGTTCTCCATTTGGTCCAGTAAATTTAATTTTTGCTAAAGCAATTAATAAGAAAATAGGTGATAGAACAGCTGTATTTGAATTTACTATTGGTAATAAATTTTAAATATATATATTTATAGGGTTTTTACCCTCTAAATATCTTTTAACTTAAATAGACTTTTTGCAAAAAGTCTAATATAATACTACAGGTACTTTTTACATTGTCAAACTTTTTATTACTTTGGGTTTTTGTATTATACAATGGCAGTGTAGGGTACTTCTAAACTCAGACTCTATCTATCTAACTTAATTTAAAGAGGTAAAATGAATTATAAAAATTTAGCCAATGAATTTAAAAAGCTTTTAGATAGTCATCGAAAAGTTACAGTAATTTCTCATATTCGTCCTGATGGCGATACAGTTGGTAGCAGCATTGCTCTATTTAACAGTTTAAAACTTATGGGGTATCAAGTAGAGCTTGTATGTATAGATAGTGATTTACCCCTAAAGCTTAATTTTTTAGATGGATTTAAGAGATATAAAAATAAGATAGACTATAGTGACTCTTTAGTAGTTACCCTTGATTGTGCAGATATCTCTCGGGCTGCTTTTGACCTACACAATAGAACAATCGTTAATATAGACCACCATAAGAGCAATACAAATTTTGGCGTACTTAATATTGTTGAGGTAGAAGTTTCTACTACAGCAGTTTTATATAAACTTTTAAAAGAGGGTTTTGTCATAGACAAAAGTGTTGCCGAGCCAATCTATGCTGGATTATTAACTGATAGTATTAATTTCACTACAACGCTAGTTAATAGCCAAACTTTTGAACTTGCTAGCGAACTGTTAGGGTATGGATTAAATGCTAGTTACATATCAGAGATGATAAATAAACGCAACTCTTTAGCACACACTAGATTGATTGCTAGAGCTATTGAGAGTTTAGAACTTTTTAATGATGCTAAAATTGTAGTAATGGTTTTAAAAAGTAGTGATTTAAAAGCTACCGGTGCAAAGGGTAGTGATTTAAATGGAATAATAGATTTTGCAATCGCTTTAGTAACTGTTGAAATTGCAGTTTTTATTGTAGAATTAGATAATATTTTAAAAGTATCAATACGCTCTAAAAATGAAGATATTTCAACAGTAGCTACTAAATTTGGTGGTGGTGGGCATAAAAATGCAGGTGGATTTGAAGTTAAAAGTGGTAAAATTGAAGAGATAAAAAACAGAATTTTAGAATATATAAAGGATAATATTAATGGCTAGAAGAGTAAGAAGCAATAGACGAAGAAAAAGTGGTGGAAAATTTTTACCAATTTTATTACTATTACTTATTATTGGAGGCGGTGTATTTGCATATTTTTCTCCAAAATTTGAAAAAGTACCACCCAAAATTATTGCAGCAAATGTAATATCAGCAAATGCAAAATCTCCTATTAAATTCAGTATTACAGATAATAGCAGTATAAAGAGTTGTAAAGTTATATTAAGTAGTAGTGGCAAAGATTTTACAATCTACTCTCAAAACTTTCTATTACCATCAAAAAAGAAAGATATAGAAGTAAAACTTCCTGATGAAATATCAAAATCAAAAGTAAAAGATTGGCTTTTAACTATTATAGCAAAAGATAACAGTTTGTGGGGCTTTTTCTTAGGAAATAAAGCAACAAAACAAGCCAAATTAATAGTTGATAATACAGCACCAAAAGTTAATTTAATTGCACAAAGTCCTAGTATATTAAAGGGTGGAAGTGCTTTAATTATCTTTAAAGCAAAAGATAACAACCTAAAAAGTGTATATATAGATATTGGTAATGGTGTTAAATTTAAACCAATTAAATATAAAAAAGATGGGGTATATGCAACACTAATTGCTTGGCCATTTAATATGGATAATTTCAACCCAACTATTGTTGCTATTGATAGTGCAAACAATATTACGAAAGAGCAACTCCATTTAAATAGAGTTTATAAAAAGTATAAAGTTTCCAAAATTAGAGCAAGTGATAGATTTATTAATGGTAAAATTACAGAGTTAGCTCAAAGTGATAGCGACTATGCAAATATAAAAGATAAAATAGAGAGATTTAAAGCAGTAAATGAGCTTATGCGTAAGAAAAATGAAGATTACATACATAAAATGTCATCCAAAGTAACTCCATTTAGTGGAAAATGGAATATAAAACCATTCCATCCACTGCGTAGAGCAAAACAGGTATCTGATTTTGGAACAAAAAGATACTATTATTACGGAACTCCTGATAATATTATCTCTACATCATACCATGTAGGTTTTGATTTAGCTAGTGTTAAGCATGATAATTTGTATGCAAGTAACAATGCAATAGTTGTATCAACTAAAAATAATGGTATTTATGGGAATATGCCAATGTTAAACCATGGCTTTGGTTTATATACTCTATATGGGCACTGCTCTTCCATTTTAGTAAAAAAAGGTCAAAAAGTTAGTGCCGGTGAAATATTTGCAAAAACTGGACAAAGTGGTTTGGCTCTGGGAGACCATGTTCATTTTGGTATTCTTGTACAAGGAATAGAAGTTTATCCTTTAGAGTGGATGAAAAAAAACTGGATTAAAGAGCATATAACTGATATATTTAATAAGGCAGATAAAATAATTGGGTATAATTAGGTAATTAGGAGTTTATAAATGTTTCAACAAACTATAAAGAAGAGCGTAGAGGTAACTGGAATAGGTTTGCATAGTGGTGAACCAATCAAGATGCTTTTAGAGCCAATGCCTGCAAATAGTGGGATTACTTTTATACATGCTAATAGTGGAACTACTCTACCTTTAAGTGTTGATAGCATTACCGATACAAAACTGGCTACCGTTTTAGGTAAAAAGCCAAATGCAATATCTACAATAGAGCACTTTTTATCTGCAATTTATGCATATGGGATAGATAATTTAAAAGTCTCTATTTATGGTAATGAGATGCCTGTAATGGATGGTAGTGCAGTATCTTTTTGTATGCTTTTAGATGAAGCAGGAGTTAAAAAACAAGAGATTATGAAGTCTTTAATGGTAATTAAAAAAGAGGTAAAGGTAGAGCAAGATGGCAAGATGGCATTGCTAAAGCCTGCTAAAAGCCCACTGTTTAATTTTGAGATAAACTTTAATCACCCAATTATTGGAACACAGAAGTACAGTTTTGAATTTAGTAAACAGAAATATGTAGATGAAATTGCTAGAGCTAGAACTTTTGGATTTTTAAGAGATATTCAATATTTACAAAGCATTAACTTAGCCCTTGGTGCTAGCTTAGAGAATGCAATAGGTTTAGATGAAAACTCTGTACTAAACCCTGAGGGTTTAAGATTTGAGAATGAGTTTGTAAGACATAAAATATTAGATGCTATTGGTGATATGATGGTTTTGGGTCATCATATAGTAGGTGAATATAGTGCAGTTGCAAGTAGCCATGAGTTAAATCACTTGCTTACACAAAAGCTTTTAGCTACCGAAGGAGCTTACGAAATTGTAAAGTTCCAAGAGGTAGAAAAAAGTGTAGAGTTAGCAAAAGTATTTGCATAAAGGCTCAGCTATAACACTACTTATAAATACGATTGCTAAGCCTTTACAAATTGGCTTTTATGAAGATGGCAATTTAATAGAAGTTAAAGAGTACGATGGAATGACATCCGATATTCTATTGCCAATTTTAAAAGAGATTTTAGATAAATACGCTGTAAGAAAGATTATCTATACAAATGGACCTGGTAGCCATATGGCTACTAAAATTGCTTATGTTTTACTAAAAACTCTTAGCATTATTAAGAAAATTCCTTTTTATGCAGTATCAGCTTTTGAGTTAAATGGCAATAATCCTATTAAAGCTTTAGGAAAACTTTACTTTATCAAAGAAAAAGAGACTATAATTACATTAAGATTTGATAAAGAGCCAAAAAGCAGTTTTACAATGCCAAGCAGTTTAAATAATTTAAATATTTTAGAGGCAAACGAACCAAATTATCAAATTCCTGCTGTATAGGCTCTTGGGTAAAGGAAAGTTAGTTGTTAATATCGGTACCAGCAACAAGTGCAAATTTGGGACCAGGGTTTGATACTCTAGGTCTCTCTATCAATTTGCGAAACGAAATTGTTATAAAGCCATCTCGGTTTTTAAGTATTTCTACAAAAGGGGAAGGCTCTAGCAACCCTAGAATAAAAAGAAATACAATGTTTCTTAATATCTTTAATGAATATTATAAAAAACTAAGCGGTGGTAAATATAACACATTTAGATTTGAGTTTACAAATAAAATACCAATCTCTCGTGGACTTGGTAGCTCTTCGGCTGTAATTGTAGCTGCATTAACTGCGTCACATGTGGCAGCTGGAGTTAAGTACAATAAGAGAAAAATACTTAATCTTGCACTAAAATATGAGCCACATCCAGATAATATTACACCTGCTGTAATGGGTGGCTTTAATGTTGCTTGTCTTTATGATGGCAGAGTATATAGTAAAAAGCATAGATTGCCAAGCTACCTCAAAGCGGTGTTGGTAGTTCCAAATAAAACAATATCTACAAATAAGTCAAGAAATGTTTTACCGAAGAGTTACCATAAAGATG
The DNA here is from genome assembly GCA_015490055.1 of Nitratifractor sp. GTDB lineage: Bacteria > Campylobacterota > Campylobacteria > Campylobacterales > Sulfurovaceae > JAADEQ01. The sequence goes on along the minus strand of WFYP01000265.1, from coordinate 4,248 downwards.
AAGCAGTCTTTTCTCTATCTCATGCAGCGTATATGACTGCACTATTTATGAGCGAATCTTGGGACCAACTGAAGATTGCTGCACAAGATAGATTGCATCAAGATAGAAGAATGGAGATGATGCCAGAACTTTTTAGAGTTCAAAAGTTAGCACTTGAAAATGGTGCACTTATGAGTACACTATCTGGTAGTGGCTCTACATTTTTTACTCTGTGCTATGAGGACGATGCCAAAAGAATAGCACAGAGTTTGCAAAATGCATTTGCTGATTTTAGAGTATTTACCTGTGATTTAGATAATTACGGGGTACTAAGTAGACTGTAGGATTTTGTGATATAATGTCAGTTAGAAAATCTAATCCTATAAGAATGTGTATATCATGTCGTAAAAGGGAGCCACAACAAGAGCTTTATAGACTTCAAAAAGAAGAGCGGATTTTAATTGAGTACCGCGGGTTTGGTCGTAGTTTCTATCTTTGTAAAGAGTGTTTAAATACAAAACATCTCGAAAAAAAGATAGCTGGAAGAATGAAATTAGATATAACAAGTGTAGAAAATATAATAAACTTGTTGCGAGATAAGGAGTTAAATAGTAATGTCAAAAATTAAGATAGAAGAAGTAGCACTAGAAGCAGGAACATCTGATAAAATAGCTTTAGAAAAAGCTAAAGATTTAGGCTTTAAAGTAAGAGCAAGAAATAGCACAATAACAGAGCAAGAAGCAGAAACTTTAATGAATTATATTATCACTGGTAAAAAACCAGAAACTGCTAAAAAAGAAGAATCAAAAAAAGAGGAAACTCCTAAAAAGAGTGCTCAAAAAGTTACAAAAGAGAGTTCTAATAAAAAAGATTCAAAGAGCGAACCTGAGCCTAAAGCAGAAGCAAAAACTGCTAAAAAAGCAGAAGAGAAAGAAGAAGAGCCTAAAATAGAAAAATCTAGTGCAGAAAAGCCAGTTAGCAAAGAGCCAGCTAAAGAAGAGAAAAAAGAATTAAAAGAAGAGCCAAAAGAGGTTAAACCTAAACCTAAAAAGAGAAGAGGCATTACAGCAACTCCTAAAGTAGCTCCTAAAACTGAAGAAGTAGTAGAAGAGAAAAAAGAAGAGCCAAAAGCCCCTGTAAAAAGAAGAGGCATTACTATTGTTAAGAAGAAAAACCCTAATCGTATAATTAGAGATAAAAAATCTACACCTTCTATGCCTACTTCAAGTACACCTAAGAAGAAAAAGAAAAAAACTCCAGTTACTGCAAAAGATAGTGGACAAAAGTTAGAAATTTTAGGAGACCGTGGCTTAGGCGGAAGCGGAGAGATATACGAAGAGCAAGAGGTAGTATTACTAGATTTCTCTGATAAAATTATTTACGAAGAGCAACAAAGACAAGAGCTAAGAAGAAAAGAAGAGGCAAGAAAAAGAGCTGTAATGGGTGGTTCTCAAAAAAATCATGTAAACAGAACTCAGCGTAGAGCTCCAGGTAAAAGAAAGAAAAAAAGAGATTACAAAAAAGATGTAGTTGAGAAAAAGGTAGATTTGATTAAAATTCCAGAAGATGTAAGAGTATATGAGTTTGCAGAGAAAATCGGTAAGAGTGTTGGCGAAATTGTAAAAGTACTATTTGCACTTGGAACAATGGTTACAAAAAATGACTTCTTAGATAAAGACTCTATAGAGATTTTAGCAGATGAATTTGAAGTAGAAGTAGAGACAATTAACCCACTTGATGAGTTGGATTATGTTGCACAATATGATGAAGTTGAGAATAAAAACGAAGTTGAGAGAGCACCTGTTGTTACAATTATGGGACATGTTGACCATGGTAAAACTTCGCTTTTAGATAAAATTAGAGCAACAAAAGTAGCGGCAAAAGAGGCTGGTGGAATTACTCAACATGTTGGTGCTTATCAAGTAGAGAAAAATGGCAAGAAAGTTACATTTATAGATACTCCAGGTCACTCAGCATTTACAGAAATGCGTTCTCGTGGTGCACAAGCTACTGATATATCTATTATTGTTGTAGCAGCTGATGATGGTGTAATGCCACAAACTAAAGAGTCAATTTCTCACGCAAAAGCAGCAGGTGTCCCAATTATTATTGCAGTAAACAAAATAGATAAGCCAGAGGCAAATATCGATAATGTTAAATCGCAAATGGCAGAAGTTGGAATCCTACCGGTAGATTGGGGTGGAGAGTACGAATTTGTTCCTGTATCTGCACATACTGGTGAAGGTATTGATGATTTACTAGAGACAATTTTACTACAAGCAGAATTAATGGAGCTAACAGCTGATCCAGATAGAAAAGCAAAAGCAGTTGTAATAGAGAGTTCTGTAGAGAAAGGCTTAGGTACTGTTGCAAATATTATTGTTAAGAATGGTAGCTTAAGTGTTGGAGACAATGTAATAGTTGGTACAACATTTGGTCGTATAAAAACTATGATACTAGATGATGGAAGTAGAACTAAGAAAATTGGTCCAAGTACTCCAGCTGCAGTTGTAGGATTAGATGATGTACCAAGTGCTGGAGATATTTTAGTTGGTGTAGATAGTGAAAAAGAGGCTAGAGAGATTGCTAATAAGAGAAAAGAGTTAGCAAGAACAAAAGAGCTTTCTAAATCTACAAAAGTATCTTTAGATGAACTTGGCGATTTAATTGCAGAGGGTAAAATTAAAAAATTACCAGTTATTGTTAAAGCTGATGTTCAAGGTTCACTAGAAGCTATTAAAAAAGCACTTGATGAACTTAAAAACGAAGAGGTAGAGGTTCAAGTAATTCACAGCGGTGTTGGTGGCATTACAGAGAGCGATGTTATCTTAGCAGATGCAAGTGAGCATGCATTTATTGTTGGCTTTAATGTTAAACCAACAGGTGCGGTTAAAAGTAAAGCAAAAGAGCTTGGTGTTGAAATTAAGACATACAGCATTATTTATGGCTTACTAGATGAGATTAAAGAGATGCTAGGCGGAATGATGAGCCCAGTTATTACAGAAGAGGCAGCTGGTAAAGCAGAAGTAAGACAAACATTTAATGTTGCTAAAGTTGGAACTATTGCTGGTTGTATGGTGATAGATGGTAAAGTAGAGAGAAATTCAGGTGCTAAAGTTGTTAGAGGTGGTGAAGTTATAGTAACTACTAAAATTAGCTCTCTAAAACGCTTTAACGATGATGTTAAAGAGGTAACAAAAGGTTACGATTGTGGTATTATGCTAGAAGATTTCAACGACCTTAAAGAGGGTGATGTAATAGAAACATTCAAAGAAGTAGCCGAGCAAGTAACTCTTTAATAGAGTTTACTTGAGGTACTAAAGTGAAGGCACTTAAATGAATCAAGCCGAAATAAAAAGAAAAAGAACAGAGTCAGCACTTAAAGAGATACTGCCCGAAGCATTCTCTATGTTAGATGACTCTGCTTTAAACAATTTAATAGTTACAGAAGTTGTTTGTTCTCGTGGTAGATATGACTCTAAAGTCTATTTAGATAAAACTGGAATAGATGAGAATGAGCAAGAAGAGATTATTAAAAAGCTAAGAAAAGTTACCCCTTTTTTGAAAAACTATGTAAAAGAGAGCGAGGGGTGGTATAGAAGTCCAAATTTTAAATTTGAGTTCGATAACCACTTAGATAACATTAGTAGAATAGATGAACTATTTAAAATAATAGAGGGGAAAAAGTAGTGGCAATTATAGATGATATAGAGAGCATTGTAAACTCTTATGGAGCAAAACTTTACGATAGCGAAATTGTAAGCGATAATGGCGAGACAATTTATAGAGTATATATTGTAAAAGAAGACGGGGTAGATTTAGACCTATGTGCTAATATATCAAGAGATGTATCTCCACTTTTAGATATAAATCCACCAGTTAGTGGAGAGTATCGATTTGAAGTCAGCTCCCCTGGAATCGAGCGAAAGCTTACTAAAAAAGAGCATTTTATTAACTCTATAGGCTCAAAAGTAAAAGTAAAAGTCTTAGGTGGGAAAAAACTAAAAGGTACTCTTATAGATGCAGACCAAGAGGGTATAAAAGTTGAAACAAAAGATGGCATTGAGAGCTTTAAATATAGCGAGCTAGGAACAGTTAAAACCTACTTTGAGTGGTAGGTTTTACTCATACAAATATAACTTCAAAACTAATTTAAAAATATATACGAAATACTTGATTAACAATCAAATAACCACTATAATACTTCAAGGGTAGCTCTAATGCCATCGTATAATACAAAACCCCAAAGAAATAAAAAGTTTGACAATG
>WFYP01000264.1 GCA_015490055.1 Nitratifractor sp. | reverse complement strand
TTTATTGATAGAGTGCAGGTTGATTGGGGTGATATTTCCAACAAGCCTAATATAGTCTTGTTGGAAAATACACAAAAGTCAAACAATCAAAACCTAACATCTCAACTCTACAATAGAGTTATGTTAAATTTAATTCAACATAAAGATAAGATTTTAAAAGCTCTTGTTGACAAATTAGGCAATAAAGTAGATAAATCAAACAATCAAAACCTAACATCTCAACTCTACAATAGAGTTATGTTAAATTTACTTCAACATAAAGGATAAGAAAATGGCACTAGACTATGAGATAGCGAACTTCAATATACTAAGTTGGCAAGATACTGATTATGACCGAAACATCAACCCAACTCCAATGGATGTTTCTGTTCCGAAAATGAACCCTGATGGAAGCATTACTTCCGTAAAAGTTCCAAACATTGCCAAGAAGAAACAAGAGCTAGAAGCAGATGTAGTAAGTGTAAGAGATGCGTATGAGCTAGGTGGAAACTATCATAGCTCAGGAGTACAACACGAAGTACATACTTGGGATGAATATAAAACTATAGTTCAAAACACACCTATTGGTGGTTTTGTAAGAATAAAATTTATGAACAATATAACTTCTACATCGAATGTTTACGCAGGTTGTTCGGTTGACGTAAACCTGAATGGGTTTACTCTTAAGTGTGGGTATGACTCAAGCACTAAAACACCTTATTATATATATCGAACTAATTCTGTATCTGATGGTAAAATAACCATTGCTCATGGGAAAATAGAAACAAGTGACGAAGTAGAAAACAGTGATAAATGGTATGTGACTCCTATCAACTCATGGGCAGGTAGAATGGGAGTATATCTATATAAAGTAGACATCTATCTGAATAAATCTTGTCTCGTAAATCAACATTCTTTAGGGTCATTAGAAGTAATTGTTGATTACTGTAATATTTACAAGGGGGCTACATTCCATGCTGATAATTCAAAGGTAGTTTTGGGTAGCTACACCTCATATAATGCTAGAATAGCAGGGACAACATTAAATGATGACTTAACTGAAGATAAAGTATTTGGTGGAACACCAAGAAAGATATAAGGAGAAGCAATGACGACTACAATAAAACACAATGGTGTAGAATATCTAAATGTGGATTTAGAAAAAGATAGAGATATGTTAATTGCAAAAGGTATTGATGTAGATGAACAACTCAACATTCTAAAAAGAGAAAAAAGGTATAAAAGATTAGAAAAAATCTTTTCACAAAAATGGATTGGGATTCAGGCAATTATAATTGATAAACAATACATGAATGACCCTGAAACAATTAAAAATCAAATTGATTCTTATGCAAAATTAGGAGAAGAATCAGTCAAGAGACTTGCTGATGACCCTAATAATGAAACTTTACAAGGAATAGTTGAAAAATATAATCAATCTCTAGCTATGCAATTTGACATGAACTTACTAATGCAACAAATTAGAGGGATTCTCGAATTTAAGATTGAGAATAATACAGATGATGTAGATGAGATATTAGATATTGCGAGTGGTATTAAACTTGCAAAAGAAGATTTAACAGCAGATAAGCTTAATGAGATTAAGACTATGTTTGGACTATAAGCTATAAACAGCCCTAGCCGTACATCTACAATTCACATCATCAGAGGGATGTCCACAACAGACACTCCCCTGACTACTCCATTTAAATCTTTTTCCTTCTAACTTTTTGTGCCTACTTCTCACTCTTTCATCTTTGCTAGTTTTCCAAATATACTCTATAGAACCATTTGCTTTAGCTCTATGTGCATTTAAAGAGGCATTTACTTTAGCTGTTTGGTCTCTAGCTATCAATTTAGCTCTACTCTTAGTAACATCAAACTCACGCTCTATAATTTTTTGTAGATTTTTACCCTCAGAGTTCTCAAAAAAATCTTTTAATTTTAACTCTAATCTATCATGCAACTGTTCAGGAATACTCTTTATAAGAGCAACATTTTTAGCACGAGCTGTATCAAGAGCAATTTGTAAATCAGGCTCTATAATCTCTTTAAATCCTATGCTCTCTAATCCCTTATCAAACTTCTTTTTATGTGTCTTGTCAATAAGAGAAATAAAACTATCAACAATACCCTCAAAAAGAGGGATTTTCTTAGCATAGGAGAGTATAAACCCTAATATCCCATCTGTATCATCATAATAACGCTTTAAACGCTTATTTGTCTGTTTCTCTATCTGCTCTATAAACTCAATCAAATCCTTTTCATAAGCTTTTTGAGCCTTATAAGGAGGCAGTATCGGTTTAGCTATCTTCTCTTTTTTCATAGTTCTATATTTTTAAATACATCAAGTTGTTTCAATGCTTCTACTATAGTTTCAGGGTCAAGCTCATCTATAAACATGGAAATAGTAGAGGCTTTAGTATTGTCTATATCAGCTTTCTCTTTAGGAGTTATATCACGAATAGGAGCAAACTCAAAAGAGAAATTTTTATCATTTATTTTGTAGGCTTCTATTAGATTATCATTAAGTTTTTCTAAAAAAGGCTCTATAAGCTCATCTTGTAAAGAGGATAAAGAGTCGTAATAGTTCTGCAAATCTCCCTCTCCTGTAGCATTAAGCCCCTTTGGAACTGTACCAAAAAATCTTGTAAGAGGAATATCGGCTGCACCTGCTACAACTTGCATATACATCTGCTGTAGAGAGTCAAAATTACTTAAATCTTTTGTAAAACTTTCATAGCTCTCTTCACTGTCTTTTATCCCTATTTTAAACATACTCACCTGCTCATATATCGCCTGTATTCTTTTTAATATCTTCTCTTCAGCATCATTACAGTCCTTGGATTTTTTACACTTAGAGAGCATATTAGCAAGGTTTTTAATCGATAGAAAGTCTATATCAGATTTATGCATAAGTGAAGCAGGAATTTCGAGCGATGTTAAAAGATTTAAGATAGAGCTGTAGAGCTTATTTAGCAAAGAATCTTTAAAAAAGTTCTGCTCCATCTCATAGATTCTACTCTCATGTATATCATTTTTTTTGTTTATCTCAAACTTATGATAAACATGTATCTTTTTAATCTCATCAAAATTTTTAAGCCTACTCTTTAGGCTCTTTGAAGTACTCTCTATGACTAAGTAAGAAACTCCATACATTGCCTTAAAAACAAGAGCTTTCCTAACTACTTTTTTAACTTTTAGCCTCTTATAATGCTCTTTTATGGCTCTCACACTCTTCTTTTTGCCATTAAATGTAAGCCATTTCCTAGTCATATCTTTTGCAGGAACATCAACAGCTTTAGCAAAGAGCCAATCATATCTATAGGCTCTTTCTATCTCATCTTTATCTAGCTCTAACTCTGAAAACTCTGTAGATGTCTTTACATCTACAGCCGTTCCCAACATGGTTTTTAAATTTTCTATACCATCGTTAAATCTTAGGTTTTTCTTTTTTTTAGTAGCCAATTACAAGCCTTTCGTACAACTCTTTAGACTCCAATTTTAGGCTATTTAGAGCTATATTTAGAACTCTTGTCATGTATTCTATACTTACTCCCCATAAATAAGCCATCTCCTTTAGCTCCATAGCTCCTAGTGCCTCTCCATACTTTTCGTTGTATCGCTTTATAATAAACTCATCTAACGTTAACTCATCATCTCTATTAATTATCTCTTCTCTAAATCTCATCAATATTGATAAACGCTCATTTTGCGTAATAGCTATCTTAAAAAGCCTATTGTGTTCTGCTTTGGTATCGCTGTCTGTAAGTTGAAATGGAAGCTCTAAAGAGTCGTGTACTACACACTCTTTTAGTTCAGGAAACATCTTAAAAAACTCGCCTAAATGGTTGAGGCGTGGCTTTTCTTTGTCAATAATGCAACCTAAACGTTTTGCATATTCGTGTATTCGCCTTTGGTCTTTTCCTAGTAGTTTTCCTAACAAAGAGTAAGAGGTATTTAGATGGTTTATGATGCAACAAAATAGATATTGTTCCTCTTGTGTTGGCAGGGCTTTTATGGTTTTTTTTCTATTTGCTCTTTTATATCTTGCTAGATTTTTGAGAAAATCGGAGTAAATAAAGCCTGTAAGAGATTTGATTAAAATTGGATTTTCCAATATTTTTAAAAAGTTAATCACACATATTCCTTTTTCGGATAAAAAAAATCCGTTTTATTAAGTTGTTATAAAAAGAGCTGTGGTGTTTTTTTAAAAATATTTTTGTAATAAAATTTAATATATTTTATAGTGTTAATCTTAAAATATTATCTTAGTTCAGCTTTTTTATGGAGTTTGCC
>WFYP01000263.1 GCA_015490055.1 Nitratifractor sp. | reverse complement strand
AAAGAGATGAAAGAGGTGGATTATACTAATTATGGTTCGGTATATGATTTGTTCGAAGCCTTAAAAGTAAAAAAAGACCACTGGAGTTTTATAGTAGATAAGCAAGTTTTTGACGACTATTTTAGCGGTAAGGGTTATATTGGTTATGGCTTTAAATTTGATGAAATTAATGGTAAATATTACCTGCAACTGGTTTTTGATAACTCTCCGGCAAAAGATGCAGGCTTAAAAAGAGGCGATGAGATAGTTACTATAAATAATAAAAAAATCGATACTCTAAGTAAGGAAGATATAGTAAATCTTTTGGGAAATAGAGAAGTTGGAGTGGAGGCAAACTTTACTTTAAAAAGAGGAGATAGTACCTTTAATGTTACATTAAAAAAACGAAAAGTTACTGTGAAATCTGTTATGCAGTATAAAGTGTTTGACGTAGGAGATAAGAGAATAGGGTATATACTTTTTGATAAATTTATAGAGACTTCGTTTGATGAATTAAATAGCGCGTTTAAATATTTTAAAAATAAAGGTGTCGATACCTTAGTTATAGATTTAAGATATAATGGTGGTGGTTTAGTATCTGTAGCACAGTATTTTGCGTCGCTTATTAAAGCCGAAGATGATTCTAGGTTACTATTTAAATTGCAATTTAACGATAAAAATAGAGATAAAGATATGAGTTATCGATTTAAGGCTAATGCTCAAAGTTTAAGTGGAATTAATAGGGTATATTTTTTAACAACAAATTCTAGTTGCTCATCTAGCGAAGCTTTGATTAATGGTTTAAAGCCATATATGGATGTTAAAATTATTGGCTCAAAAACTTGCGGTAAACCTGTAGGAATGGTTGGTGGAGAGTTCTGCGATAAGTATATTGTGCCTATAGAGTTTCAGATATTAAATTCTCAGGGAGTTGGCGGATACTTTAATGGACTTAACCCAACTTGTCAAGTTACAGATGATGTAACACACAATTTAGGAGATAGTAATGAAGCTATGCTAAAAGAGGCGATATATTATATAAACAATGGAAGTTGTAGCGTGGCTAATGGTAGATTGTATCGTAAGAGTTCTGGTAAAAGTAGAAGCAACTTAAATGGTGCAAACTCTGTTATAAATGCGTATTAATGTACGACATGGTCGCACCTGCAACACTATTTATCAAATAAGTAGTTTGAGCTTACGGGACGACACATAGGTCGTCCCCTACAATCAACAATCAACCATTAACTATCAACAATCAACCATCAACTATTAACCATTAACTATCAACTAACTCCTCTTCCTAAAACTCAACGCCTCTAATAAATCTTTTTTAGTGATATTTTCGTTGCCATTTAAATCAGCTATTGTTCGTGATACTTTTTTAATGTTGGCTATGCTTCTGTACGATAGCCCAAAACGCTCTATTGCTAGTTCTAGTGTCTCTTTTGCATCATTCTCTAATATACAAAATCTGTCAATATCTGCCTCTTTTAAGTCGCCGTTTAGTTGGGCTTGCCCACGCTTTTTTTGTGCCGTGAAAGCTTTTATAACTTCTTGGTGTAACTCTTTAGAAGTTGTGCTTGACTCTTTTGAAAAATCTACCTCTTGCATTGTTACAAAAAGGTCTATTCTGTCTAAAAATGGGTCGGATAGACGGTTTTTGTAGCGTTTTATCTCTAAATCGGAGCATCTGCACTCTTTTGTTTTAGAGAGTAGATTACCGCAAGGGCAGGGGTTCATAGCTCCAATAAATAGGAAATTCGCACTGTAGCTTACTTTAGAGTTTACTCTTGCAATATTTACAATTCTATCTTGCAAAGGCTCTCGCAGGGCTTCTAAAACTTTGCTATTAAAGTGTGGCAATTCATCAAAAAATAGAATACCACTACTTGCAAGGGCGACTTCTCCAATTTTGGCATTGTGTGAGCCACCTCCAAATATTGCTGCACTTGTAGCTGTGTGATGAGGGCTTCTAAATGGGCGAATTGGGGCAAAGTCTGGCTTTTGGTTATCTAAAAATTGTGCCCTTGCTATGGCTAGAATTTCGCTATCTTGTAGAGGTGGCAAGATGTATCGTAAGCGTTTTGCTATCATACTTTTTCCTGAGCCTGGGTTTCCATTTAGTAGCAAATTGTGCATACCAGCTGCACTAATTAAGGCTGCTCTTATTGCTAACTCTTGCCCCTTTATCTCTTTAAAATCTTCTGGATACTCCTCTTGATAGTGATATATGGTATCATCTATTTTTAACTCTTTGGCACTGTAGCTACTTTCACAATGCTCGCTTGCTTTTAAGTTTTCTTGGCTTAATAAATCTACTGCCTCTTTTAGCGTTTCGACTCCGTAAAAGTTTACACCTTTTATAAATTTTAAAGCTTCAATAGCATCTTTTGGTACTATTGCCTCTTTAATGAACCCTTGTTCTTTCAGCGAAAGTATCAGCGGAAAGATAAGCGAGCTACTCTTAACTCTGCCATCTAGCCCCAACTCTCCAAATACAAATATCTCTTTATGTTTTATTTCAACATCACCAAGAGCTACGAGTATTGCTATGCTTAAGTCAAAATGTGTACCACTTTTTTTAATATCGCTTGGGCTTAGATTTATTGTTATTTTTAATGGAGGCAGCTCGAAATCGCTAGCTTGCAGGGCATTTTTGGCACGCTCTTTTGCCTCTTGTATATCGCTACTAGCAAGCCCAACTACGCTAAAATTTGGCAGCCCTTTAGTCAAACTACCCTCTACTTCGACAATATTTGCCTCAACACCCTCTAGTGACGCACACATTAGACTATTTACAATTACGCTACTTTTCTCTTCTTGTTCCATGTGTATAATAGTACTAAAATTTAAGAATATATCTCCAGAATATGCTATTTATTTACATTTTAGAACTTTTTAGTTATAATATTTTAAAATATTGAAGGGGATTGCTGTGTCTATAACTACTCAACCAAACATCTCTGGCTCTTATATAGACAGAAAAGTTGCCGAAGGTATGTTTAGAGAACTATTGGGCGAGAGACCAGCATATAGAGTTTTAAATATCTATGGCAAAAGTGGCATGGGCAAAAGCCATTTTAAAGAGTATTTAAAGAGTAAATATCTTCAAAATAACAAGCAAATAGCTTATGTTGAGTTAAACTTTGAAAATAGATTATTGCATAAACCTCAAACTGCAATTATAAATATAGCAAAAGAGTTAGAGGTTAAATATAACTTCAATTTTATGTCTCTTTGGAAAGCATATGCTATACTTTGGCATAAAAGATATGAGCATAGTCCCATTATGTATGCAGCTGATTTACCATATTTCCACGAAATTAAAAAACTTATTAAGTTAGATAAAAAAGGGCACCCAATTATAGAGATAGCAAAGGGTTTATTTGGTGATAGTGTTTCTAAAGAGTTAGAAGAGTTAAAGAGTTTAGAATGTAACGAAATAGAGGCAAGACTACATAAGTTTTTTGCAATAGATTTACGCAAATTAATTAAAAATAGTGAATATAAAGATTGTGTAATTTTGCTTGATAATATAGATTTACTTAAAGAGCATACCAACACTACACCATGTGCGAAAGATGCTTGGATAAGAGAGCTCATAACGCAAGTTGGTAAAGAATCTCTATTTTTAATGTTTTCGCAAGAGCCACTAAATTGGCAAAGATGTAATGCTACTTGGAAAGATGTAGTAAAAAGTTGTGAATTAGGAATCTTTGCAAAACAAGATGCACAAAGATATGTTGCAGAGTCTGGTTTTAAAGACGATAAATTAAAAGAGGCGATATTAATTGCTAGTGGGCTAGAACCATTTTGGTTATCGTTAGCAAAATATTCATATAATGAGAATAAAGATTATACTTTACCAACAAATAAACAAGATATATTTAAAGCATTTGAAAATAATATAGATTCAAATACTCTAAATTTATTAAAAGTTTTAGCCAATGCTAGGTATTTTAATATAGATATACTATTTGTTGCAGCTAGAGAATTTACTATTTCAGTTTCCGATACTATGCTGGATAAATTAAAAAATTATGACTTTATAAAAGAGATTAGTCCTAATAAATATACAATAGATAGCAATTTAAAAGAACTTTTAATAAAGAGTGCTGGAGATATTAAAATAGTAGAGTATAGAGCATTTATGTTCAGTTATTGGGAAAATATTTTACAATCTTTAGATAGGGAGTTAATTAAAAATACCCCAGAGTTAATAGATGAAGCTATTGAAGAAGCTTGGTATCATTTATATGAAATCAATAAAGAGCCATTAGTACATTTTGAGTGGTTAGATTACTATGTAGCAAGGTTCTTTATGTATGCAGCTTGGGAGCCATTTGTTGATAGATACAGCAAAATTATGCCAAAGCTAGAGAGTGCAGATGACGAAGTATCTTTTAATAGATTGGTAAGCTTATATAATAATTTGGCTGGGCTTTATGAATCGCTAGGTGAGTCTAAAAAATCTAAGACATTTTATAATAAAGTAATTAAATTAAATAGACCAGAGTTACTCTCGGCATAATTTTAAACCTACAATATTACACTCTATTGAAGAAGTGAAACAAACCAACGAGAAGCTTAATCTTCTCGTCTAGCAAGTAGGAATAGTGAACTAAACATAGTAAGTAAACCTAATATGTTAAGTGCAGAGGCTTTTAACTCTTTGTGATTTTCAGGATGGACTTTATAATCATCACAATCACAATAGATTCCTAAATCTTGTGTATAATCATCTACTACTGGACTCTTAACTATAATAGAACCATCTTTCATAGCATCAGAATCTATTATATCACTCTCTTTGTCTTTTAGAGTTGGATGATACCCATTAGGTATATCAAATTTTATCTTATAATCTTTTGCTGGGTATAGATTGCAGAATTTATAATTACCCTTTTTGTCTGTTTTTGTAGGGACCACTATATTTCCATATACATCTTTAACTACGCTTCCATCTGCATATGTTAAATATACTTTTAAATCAACAACACCAGGTTCTTTACTATCTTGTACACCATTTAAGTTTTTGTCATACCATACTTTATCGCCCAAGCATATTTTTTCAATATATCCTGCAAATACAGTTGTATTATTCATTTTACTTCCTAATGTTACAACATCTGAATATACAACGCCTTGCTTATACTCAGGAGTATCACTATCTTTTGTATCATTTCCACTATCTTTTTTAGTTGTAATTAGTGGTACACCATCTTTTAGAGGTGCTTCAAATTTAATTCTATATTTACCTGGAATTAAATCACAGAATTGATATTTACCATCTGCTTTTGTTGTTATCATTTTATAATCTAGTTTATGGGCTGTTTGGTTATTTTTGTTACCAAACTCATCTTCTACTGGTATTAATGTTACATTAACATCTGCTATTCCCTTTTCGTTATCATCTTTAATACCATTTCCATTCTTATCGAACCATATAGTACTACCTATGCAGCTTGGTTTAAATACTCCACCATCTAATGTATCATTATCTTCACCACTACTTAGCGTCTCTTTTGGCATTTCTACTTTACCTTCATCTAAGAATTTACCTAAATCACTATCGTTATTATCACTTCCTATATTATCTCTTGTTACTACATAGTCATTAGGTACAGCAACTTTAACTTGATAATCACCTGGTACTAATTGACAGAATCTGTATTTACCTGTTTCGTCTGTATTTACTGAACCTAGTGTATTACCATTTAAATCTTTATTGTAAATATTTCCATATTTATCCTTTTTTGGAATTAGAGTTACCTCTACAGGTATTGTATTGTTATTATCATCTTTTAGCGTAACTTCATCACTATCTTGAACACCATTAGCATTCTTATCTTCCCAAATAAAGTTACCAATACAAGCTGGTTTAAATACCCCAGCATCCCAAGTTAAGTCATCTTCGCCACTTGTTAATTCTGTTATTTCAGTTGTTCCAACTTTTTCTTTAAATTGCTCTAGTACATCTGCATCGTTACTATCTTCTGTAGTATCTTTTCTAGTGTAGTAGTAGCCATCAGGTGTTGTAAATCTTAAGCTATACTTTCCTGGTTTTAATTTACAAGCAAAGTGATACTTACCACCATTAGCAGTTACAAGAGCTTCTATCTTTTTGCCATCTACATCTGTAATATCTGTACTATTATTCTCTAACAGCTCAACTTTAACATTGTCCAATCCAAGCTCATTAGCATCTTGAATACCATTAGCATTTGTATCAATCCAAACATAATCACCTATACAAGCTGGCTTAAAGTATCCAGCATCTAAACTCATATTATCTACTACTGGTTTATTTACAATAATTTCAGAATTTTCATCTATATCACTATCGTTAGTATCTTTGCTATTGTTATCAGTATCTTTATCTGTTACATAGTAACCTTTTGGTTTAGTAAAGATAATCTTATAATCAATAGCTGGTTTTAAG
>WFYP01000262.1 GCA_015490055.1 Nitratifractor sp. | reverse complement strand
GATTAGATATATCTTTTATCTCTTTATATGAGGGGTTCTCTTTTCTTTTCTTGTTAAACCAATTACTATACTCTTCTCGTTTTTGCGAAGTTGATATATCAAGTTTTTCAGCTCGCTTTGCATATTTATATAGAGGTCTTGCCGTTTTAGGTACCTGTTCTAATATCGAGATAGCTAAATCCAGAGGAATAGTTGGCTTATTTCTTTGGATTTTTAAGTTATCATCTAATTTTTTATAATCATCTTTTGTTATGTCTTCTTTATTATTTATCTTAACAACAGCTTGTGATATTGTAATACCATAAGCATTTTGCATTACATATTTTGTAAACTCTTTTACAAGTTCTTGCATCTGCTCTTTAGTATCAAATACAGCTTTAAAATTACCTGCTGCATTTAATATAATTTTACCACTATTACCAAAATCTTGTTTAAATTTTTCTTCTAAACTTTTAATAATTTCACTTGCTCCTACAATATCTTTTAATTGGTTAGTAGCAAAAATATACTCCTGTATTGCTTGGATACTAGCACCATATAAATACGCCATTTATATTCTCCTTTTTAATTTAATTCCTCTACTTTAATCTTCCCAAGTCCCATAACGGTTTGTTTGCCTGCTCCTATTAGTTCGCCTAGTTTAAGTAGGTGGTAGCTCTCTTTGTCTATGTTGCTTATTGCCATTTCGCCTATTAAGCCGTCTATATTTAAAATTTGCTTTTGGCGGTTGCTTTTTCGTTTTAGCTGTTTGTATTGCAAGAGTTTAAGAGTTGTGCCAACTTTTGGGGTGTAGTTTAGTTTGTGTACTTTTACACCGCTGTTTAACTCTTGCTCTCTTTGGTGTATAGAGCGTAAAATATCTTCTAGCTCTACATCTTCTCTTAAAAATTTGTTGTGCTTTTTTATTCTAAGAGGTGTGAGTAATTTTATCTTAACATTTGGACAAAAGTTGTCGATTTTAAAGACTTTTGGCTCTAAATTTAACTCTTTAAACTCTTTTTTACTGTAAACGGTTTCTTTATTTACTAATATCTCTAAATTTTCAAAGGTTAAGTTATCTCTGCCTACTCCTTTTTGGGTTAGCATATTGTGCAAAGAGCTTAAAATATATGGTAACTCTTTTGTAGCTTCGTTAAATAGGTATAGATTAAAATCGTAACTACTGTTATCTAATTTCACATCGAAACGAAAGGGGTGGAAAGTGTTCTTTTTCTCATAAAAGCTATAATATAAGCAGCTATCTTTTGCAAAACACCCATCGCAAGAGTAACTTGGATTTATGCAAGTAACTTTTTTAAGAGCATAACCAAAAGCCCCACGAAGCATAGAGCCAGTAAAATGGGGTGTTCTCTCTTTAGAGTTTACTTTTACTTCAATAAAATGGTATTTCATTCGTATGCCTATTAGTTTAATTGTATAATATTAACATAATGTATATATAAAATTTCTCTAAATGTAGCAATATACTTATAATATTTTATAATTAAGGGCACCTCTAATAATAGGTAATACCCACAATGGACAATGCAAATGTAAGATTCTACAAGAGATTTATGAGTCCTAGCCAAAGCTAAGACGACTTAAATATTTTGTGCAAGATTGCGTTTGCATTGCCCACCCAAAGGGCATCTCTAGCTTTCCTCTATGCGTCGTTACTCTTTCTTGACTTAGCTTCGGCTAGGACTGCGAAAGAGTGCCTAACCTAGAGAAAAGCTAGAGATGTTGTGGGTATCACCTATTTTTAGAGGTGCCCTTAAGTATTATTGCTACATATTTTTATCTATTAATGCATAGCAGATTCAACTAAAAATAGTGAACCAACAACATATAGTATCTGAATACTAGATAGTATAATTCCGATAATACCAAAAGCACTCTTTTTTGATACTAGCCCACTTATAAGCCCAATAGGACCCATAATAATTGGTAAAATCAAAAAGCCGATAACCCCCATAACTAAAGATACTATACCCCAAGTATCTGTACCATTGTTTTGCTCTTGCTCTTTAGGCTCTAACTCCTCTTTTTTAGGAAGCTCGCTAATGCTTTCTACGCCTAAGCAATCTTTACATAAACCATCTTTTGCCTCTGATGGGGCAACTACATTTCCGCATTTTTTACACTGTGGCATTTTTTCTCCTTTTTATTTTTGAATAGATAGTTCACCGTCGTTATATGTCATAATAGCCTGTACATCACCCTTTGTGAAATTAACACCATCTGAGTAATTAACTAACCACTTATACTCTACTCCAGCCTTTAAATTAACACTTTTTGTGTATGTTACATTATCTGGTTTGCATTTGTAGCTAGCTTCTTCTGCGTCTGTATATACCTCTTCGCACGTCATTTTATGAAAGCCTTTGGTATTTGATGTAGCAGTATAGCCGTTACCTCTTTTTTTATTTAAATCGTCGGTATATATTACCTCTGAGTATCCACTACTTTTTTTATCCCACAATACAACAAAGCCTTTTGGGTCGATTGTTTTAGCGATAGCTAAAGTGTCTGTACCTGTTCCGCTATTATCATAATTGCCATAATCACCATAACTGCCAATACTGTCGCTTCCACCTCCACAACCTGTTACTAATAGTGCCATTGCTGTTGCTAGTGTTGTTTTTAAAAGTACATTTTTCATTTTTCTTCCTTTGTTTTGTTTTGATGCTGCAATGATATATAATTAAAAAGACAAAACTTGTCGATTAAAAGATATATTTTGTTTTTTATGATAATATTTATTTTCTATACAAATTTTGTCTAACTACTAATATATAATGGCAATAAAAAAGGTATTTAATGAATGAATTAGTAGAGTGGTTTTGCCGTAACTATCCAGATTTAAAAAAGCTAATGCAAACTTGTGAACATGGTGAGGGAGATATTAACCCCTACCATATAGAAGGTGATTGCTGGAGTCATACTATGATGGTTTGCAAAGTTGCTGAAATTAAAGGTGTTAGCAAAGTTGTGCAAGTTGCATCGCTTTTACACGACATTGGTAAGCCAAGCTCAAGAAAAGTAAAGCCTAGTAATAATCATGTCTTATTTTTTGGACACGAAGAGCAGTCTGCTAAAATGGCTAAGCCTATTTTAGATAAACTTGCAGAGTATGGATATATTAAAAGTAGCGATATAGAGTATATTTTAGATTTAATACGATACCATGGATTGGTTTATAAAGAGAGTATAGATAATTTATCTAAAAGATTCGACCAAAAGTTTTTTTGCCATTTAATGCAATTAGGCGAATGTGATAAATTAGGAAGGTTTCATAAAATATAAATTAAATCCGTAGGGGACGACCTGTGTGTCGTCCTGTAAGTTCAAATTGTCTATACATTTCAATTATCTAAAAATATATACAGCCGTTTAAATTTGCGGGACGACATGCAGGTCGTCCCCTACATAGAAATATTGTGATATTTTTAATAAAGTAGAATTTACTCGACAAGTTTTGTCTAAATATATTACTATAATAAACGAAAATATTGAAGGATAAAAATGAAGCAAATGTTTTTACTATTTTCACATAAACTTACACCTACACAAGAGGCAGATGCTAAAGCTACTTTAGGTGTAGATAAGTTTATAGCTTTACCAAATGATTTACAAAAGCTATGGTCAAATATTCCACCACAATTAGAGAATTTAGAAGAGTATCTTAAACCACTAAAAGAGTATTTAAAAACAAATGCCAAGAGTGAAGATTATGTTTTAATACAGGGCGATTTTGGTGGATGTTATAATATGGTAAATTTTGTTAAATCTATCGGTTTAATACCAATACACTCAACAACAACAAGAGATGTGATAGAAAAAACAGTAAATGGCAAAGTAGAGAAGTTTTCGCGATTTGAACATGTGATTTTTAGAAAATATTAGGAGAAGAGAAAGATGAAAAAAGCTGTTATTACAATTTTGGGTTTAGCAGGTGGGAAAATAGATAAAAGTGGTGAAGCTATAAATTTTAAAAGCAAGCATAAGTACTACTTCAATAAAGAAGATAACCTTCCTAAATATTCAAATACTTTACCGTTATTAATTGATAAATATAGCGATAACTATGATATAGTTCCTTTATTTACAAAAGAGGCAAAATTAGTTCAAGAAAAAATTTTAAAAGAGAGTGAAAATAAAGAAGATTTTTTAAATATTTTTAATGAAGCTAATTTAATAAAAAATGAGAATGATTTTGATGCTCTACTTAGCCT
>WFYP01000261.1 GCA_015490055.1 Nitratifractor sp. | reverse complement strand
TTTTTTCTCTTGTGAAGCGAAGCGGTGGCTTTAGCCATCACTCTCTTTGAGAAAAAAAATGAAGAGAGAAGTCTATACTACCCTAATAATTAAGAAGAAAAAGTATATACTTAAATGTATGCATTACAAAATGCAATTTTGCAACGAGATAAAATTAACAACTAGGTGAACTATGGCAAATAAAGTTCCTTACATGCTCTCATATTACCACTGTCACAAGCTTTCTTAAAGAACTTTTTTGCTTTAACAATATCTTTTTTTAAAAATTTACCTTCTTTGTATATAACACCTAATTGATAACAAGGTTTGCTTTTCCCTCCATTGCAAGCTTTAGTATATAACTCTTGAACTTTATTATAATCTTGTTTAACTGCTATCCCATATTTGTACATAACTCCTAAATTATGACAACTACCAAAATCACCACCTTTACAAGCTTTAGAAAACAATTTTTTTGATTTAAGAAAATTCTGCTCTACTCCTTTTCCATTAAAATACATTAAACCTAAATTATGGCATGCTGCTACATCGTCATTATCACAAGCTTTACTGAAAAAATCTTTAGCTTTTAGATAATCTTTATTTACTAGTATTCCTTTTAAATATATTATACCTAAATTATAACAAGCAGAATTATTCCCTCCAGTACACACCTTATTATATAACTCTATTATTGTAGAATAATTTTTCTTGATACTTGTTTTGGAACTATACAGTATTGCAAGATTATAGCAACTATCATATATACCATTGTTGCAAGCTTCAGTAAGAAAATATTTTGCTTTAGTAATATCTTTTTTTACTCCTTTTCCTAAAAGATATATATTACCTAAGTTGTAACACCCTATATGTGAGCTTCCCATACATGCTTTAGTAAATAAGTCTTTAGCTTTTTTAAAATCTTGTTTTACTCCTAAACTTTTATAGTACATAAAACCAAGACTTAAGCAACTACCTACATTTCCTGCTTTGCATGCTTTAGTAAATATATCTTTTGCCCTTGTATAGTTTTGTTCTACACCTTCTCCTTTTTCATACATAAGACCTATATTATAGCAACTTAAAACCAATCCATCATCACAAGATTTATTCAACAACTCTTTCGCTTTTTTGTAATCTTTTTTAACACCCTCCCCTTTAAGATACAATAAACCTAAATTATAGCATCCTTGAGACCAACCATTATTACATGCTTTTTCATAAAATTCTTTTGCTTTTTTATAATCTTTTTTAACACCTTCACCTTTATAATACATTGCTCCAGCATCTGAACAACCAAGTTCTAAACCACTATAACATGCTTTCTTAAAATATTTAATAGCTCTTAAATAATCCTGTTTTACCCCTTGTCCATTGTGAAAATATGCTCCAAGATTATAACATTCATACGAAATACCACTATTGCACTCTTTTTTAACATCATCTATATAATTTGCACTTAGTAAACCAAATATAGATATTACAAATATTAATATTTTCACTTAATCCCCTAATATATTAACTTTACCTTGTGCCAAAATTGCATTTTGGCACATATCCTCAACATCAAAAGCAATAAACCTACCCCCGCAAATACTCCAAAGCGGTAGCAATAATATCATCGCTATCTTTAGTAGGAGAGTTTAGTATAACTCTCTCTTTATCGTCATTAAATTCAACAAAAACCCTCTGCTCGTAGCTAGAGACTTTTTTAATATTTTTTTCATTAGCTAAAACTTTTACTACCATTAAATCTATAAATTGTTTTGTCATTTTATCTAGCTTACCGAAGCGGTCTTCTATCTCTTCTTCTATTTCATATACCTCTTGTATGCTGGCACATTGCGATAATCGACGGTATAGTTCTAGGCGTAGGCGGTCTTCGGTTATAAGCTCGTCGCTCAAGTAGGCATCTACTGATAGTTTTAGCTCTACGCCTTTGCTCTCTTCGGCTTTTCCGCTTAGGGTTCTTATAGCGTCTTCTAGCATTTTTAAGTATAGCGAGTAGCCAATTTGTTTAATGTGTCCGCTTTGGGCTTCGCCTATTAGGTTTCCGCCTCCGCGTATCTCTAAATCGTGCATTGCTAGTACGGCTCCGCTTCCTAAGTCACTGTGGCTCTCTAGGGCTAGCAGGCGTTTTTTGGCGTTATCTTTTAGCTCCTCTTTGTTGCTTACAAAGTAGTAGCAGTAGCCCTCTACATTTCCTCGCCCTACTCGCCCTCTAAGTTGGTGCAAGTCGGCAATTCCGAAGTTTTGGGCTCCGTCTATTATTATTGTGTTGGCATTTGGCATATGTATGCCTGATTCTACTATTGAGGTACTTAGCAGTACATCGTATTCGCCTTTCTCGAATTTTAGCATCTCTTTTTCGGTTACGGCGGCTGAGATTTTAGAGTGCAGAACTGTTAGGCGTAAATCTGGCATCTCCTCTAGCAGGGCTCGTTTTTTATCTTCGATTGCGGCGATTGAATTATATACATAAAACACTTGCCCACCGCGTCTTATCTCTCTTCGTATCGTTTCGGCTACCGATTTTATGTCGTAATTTTTAACAAATGTTCTTACACCTTTTCGGCTAACTGGTGGGGTAAATATTTCGCTAAATGTTTTTATCTGCGACATTGCCATATTCAGCGAGCGTGGAATTGGGGTTGCAGACATACTAAGCAAATGTGTGTTTATTGTTAGCTCTTTTAGTGCCTCTTTTTGCTTTACTCCGAATTTATGCTCTTCGTCTATTACAACTAAGGCTAGGTTTTTAAATTTAGTTCCTAGTAGGGCGTGCGTGCCAACTACAACATCTAGCTCTCCGTTTGCTAAGCCCTCTATTACTGCTTTTTTATTTTTTGGGGTGGTAAATCTATCTAACTTGCCAACCTTTATATCCCACTTTTCAAGTCGCTCTTTTAAGCTTTTGAAGTGTTGGCTACTTAGCAGGGTTGTAGGTGCTATTATTGCTCCTTGGTAGCCATTTTTAACTACTGCAAATAGTGCATTCATCGCTACTTCGGTTTTGCCAAAGCCAACATCGGCACTTAAGAGTCTATCCATTATTCGCCCACTACTTAACTCATCTAGCATATCTTCTATCGCTCTTAATTGGTCGGCTGTGTGGGTAAAACCGGCATCGTTTAAAAAGGCTTGTTGTAAGTTTCTATCGACTACAATTTTTATACCCTTTTGCAGGGCTCTTTTGGCACTTATCTCCATAAGTTGGCGTGCTATGGCAAATAGTTTCTCTTTTACTTTGCTCTTTAACTTTGCAAAGCTAGCTTTTCCTAGCCTATCAAGTGCTGGCAGAGTTCCGCTAGATGCTACATATCTGTCGATTACTTCCAAATTCTCTACTGGAATATAGAGCATATCTTCGCCTTGGTACTCCAATGATACAAACTCTCTAAATCGCCCCAATACTTCGCGTTTTTCAATGCCCTTAAATACACCAACACCATAATTTTCGTGTACTACATACTCGCCTATTTTAATTTCGTCTAATATTAAGGTTGGCTTTTTTACTCGCTTGCGTTTTTGCTCTTTGTTTAGTGAAAGAATTAGCTCTTTTTCGCTTGCAATATTTAAAATGCCATCTATATATTTAAACTCTAGCTCGCTTAAATTAGGCAACGAGCTAGCTCGAACTTGGCTTTCGTTTCTTGAAATTATAGTAATTTTTTTGCTCTTATGGCTCTCTATGATTTTGTTTATATTTATAACTTCTAACTCTCTATACTCTTTTGGCTCGCTTAGAGTTTTTGTGCCAAAGCTACTCTTATCGATTAATGGAGCAGACTCGCTATTTAGAGAGTAAAACTCCTCTATTTCACCTATTAATGAAGTTCTAGCTAGCAAATGCTCGTACTCTTTTAAATAGTTTTGTGCCAAATTAGCCAAAGTCCAAAGCCCTAAAGAGACTACATCTTTTACAAAACTCTCATATGGGCAACGCTCTACTCTATCTTGCAAACTCTCGAACTCTTCAGCATTTAGAGCCAAAAATGCTGGTGCTATCTCTATACTATCTAACTCCTCTTTTTCTCGCTTTTGAGTCGATACATCAAAATGTCTAAGCTCTTCTACTTCACTATCAAAAAGCGAAATTCTAACCGCACTCTCTAAATTGCTTGGAAAAATATCGATAATATCACCACGAAAACTAACCTCTGTTGGAGCAGATACAACATCTACAAAGTTATACCCCCAATGATAAAGCTTTTGTTTTAACTCTTCTAAATTTAAATTATCGCCAAAATCTATAGTTAAGCTTTTTAAATACTCAGCCTTTGGCAGAGGAAAAGTTAGTGTTCTAAAAGGTGCAATAAGCGTTGCCGAGCCATATTTATGAAACTCTTTTAAAGCAGTAAAAGCTTTAGATATATCAGTTAAATAACTTCGTGTATCGTCACCTGGCAGTAGCCTAATATCTGGCAGTATAAAAGCTTTTTTATCTAAATACTCATACACAACTTTTGCTTGCTTTGCCTCTTTTTCATCGGCTACTACTAAAATTTTTGTACTATTTTTACTCTTTATAAATTCAAAAAGTGCTGCCTGATTCATATTTGCCTTTGTCTATAATTTATTATATCTAAGTTAAAGCCCGATGCCAATAATTTAAACCTTTACAGAATTTATAACTAACGGGCAGACACATGAGAAGCGTTAAGAAATCGTGAATAGTTTCACGATTTTAGCTTCGGAACCGAAGCGGTCGAAACGAAGTGGAGCCGCAAAGGCAAAGTCTGCCCCTACATCCCATATCCTACATCCTAAACCCTTGTATTTATATCGGCAGTTTGAGTTAGATTCTTCACATCCGTTCAGAATGGCGGCGATGGAAATACATCCCCTAAATCCTACATCCCAAATCCTATATCCTATCAACTCCGATACTCTTTAAAAACGCCTCAACTACATAAAAAGAGCCAAATACTAAATACTCTCTACTCTCATCCAACTCACCATTAAAGTAACTATACTTTAAGCCTAAACTCTCTAATAAGTTCTCTATCTCATTAAGCTCTGTTGCTCTTTGGGTCTCTATTTTAATTATCTCTACATCTTTAATTTTAGGCTTAAGAATCTGCAAAGTTTTAGTTAAATCTTTATCGCCTAGAATATTGAATATTAGAGTAACTTTACCCTCTATCGCTCCAACTATTGCACTTGCTGCTAGTGGGTTATGTCCTACATCTATTGTAACATTTGGCATTATTTTATAAAATCTACCAAAGAGTTTTAAGCTTTTTAAATCTTGAATATCATAATTAATATCTAAAATATCTAAAGCGAATGTTGCATTTATAATGTTTTCAACTAAATAGCTAGCCCAACCGTTTTGTTTAGCTATCTTTTTAATTTGCTCTCTATTTTTACTTTTTAACTCATCATAAAAGTAGAGCTTAGTACCACTCTCTTTGGCAATACTTTTAGCTATTTCATAAACTTCTCTACTGTCTTGCTTGGCAATTAGTGCTTTACCTGACATTGCTTTTAACTTTGTGGTAGCAATTTGCTCTACATTTTCGCCCAAAAAATCGCTATGGTCAAAACCTATTGGTACTACTACTGTTAGCTCGTAATTGGCTACACTTGTGGCGTCAAACTCTCCACCTAAGCCTGCTTCGATAACTTGCAAGTCTAAATTTTCAAACAACACAAAAGCTAAAAGTGCCTGATATTCAAAATAGCTAAGAGACTCTGCCATCTCTTCGCCTAAAAGATTATAAAGCCTTTTATGTGCTGCTTCTAACTCTTCGCTAGTTGCAAATGCCCCATCTATCCAAAAACGCTCTTTAAAATCCAAAATATGAGGTGAAGTAAAATGCCCTACTCTTAAACCAGATGCACTTGCCAAATGAGCAATAGCTCGCCCCGTGCTACCCTTGCCATTTGTACCAATTAACTGCACCCGTCTTGGGTGCGAAATATGATTTTTAATGAGTTTATATGCTTTTACAATTCGTGTAGGGTCGAATTTTGTGTAGTATATTGGTTTAGTAGTTAATAATTTCTGTAGAGTCTTCATTATCACTACTTGAATCTAAATTATCCCCATTTTGTGAGTTATTATCATCTATAGTAGTATTATCTATACTATCTTGAGTAGTATCTATTTGTGTATCTTGAAAATTACTATCTTTTTGACTATCTATAGATTCATTCTGCTTATCTTGTGGTTTATTAGCATCTTCTTTAGCATACTTTTGACCTCTTTTTATTACTGCCAACACAAAACTGTCCAAAGCTTTTCTTATTGCAACTTTTGATGCTTTATCTTTAGCAACTTGGCTTACACTAGATTCTGCTTTAACACCAACATATTCGCTAGATACTATATTTTTGCTCCAAAAGCCTTTTTTATCTTTAACTGCAAACTCTATTGCTGCATTAATACTATATCTTATAACATTACCATTTTTGTCTTTAGTTACTGGTGTGGTATTTATTGTATAATTATTTACAAGGATATAACCTTTTGCTTCATCTACATTTTTCGTTGTTGCTAAGTTTAATCTGTTAATTGCCATTCTTGAAACCTCATCTTGCAGATATTCACCTGTGCTAGGGTCTTCTGGGTCTATTTTAACCTTTACTAAAACAGGCTCAGCAAATATATTTTTTGAGTACTGAGCAACTGGCTTATAACCACCACAACCTACCAACACTAAACTAAACAAAAAAGCAAAAAGTAGTCTCATACTATCCCCTATCTTACAACAAAATTAACCAATTTATTTGGCACAAATATCTCTTTTATCATCTCTTTACCATCTATCCATTTAGATGCAGCCTCTTTTGCAACTGCAATGACTTCATCTTTGCCTAAGCTTGCATCTACATCTATTTCGGCTCTTTTTTTACCGCTAATTGTAATGGCATAAGTGATACTGGATTTCTCAAATACCTCATCTTTAAGCTCTATTTTACCCTCTAAATTCTTAAGGTTAAATAGCTTCGAGCTAAGTTCATAAGAGATATGCGGTACTATCGGCTCTAATAGGTGTAAAATAATATACATCCCTTCATCCCACACATCACTATTGTCTTGCTTATCCAATGCATTTAGTGCTTCCATACATGCTGCAATTAGTGTATTAAAGGCAAAACTGCCATCATAAACTTCGTAACCCTTCTTTAAGGCTTCGTAAACTTTAGCTCTTGCCTCTTGCTCTTGTTTATTCAGTGCTTTATGCTCAATATTTGGTAGTGTATTAGATGTAACTCTCTCGCCTCTTGAATATAACTTCTTTAAAAATCTATAAGCACCCTCTACCGCACTATCGTTCCACTCTAACTCTTTTTGAGGCGGTGCAGCAAATAGCATAAATAGTCTTGCAGTATCTGCACCAAAGGCTTTTACAATCGCTTCTGGGTCAACTGTATTACCTTTAGATTTACTCATTTTAGCACCATCTTTTAGAACCATACCTTGAGTTAGCAATCTCTCAAACGGCTCATCCACACCGCAATAGCCTAAATCTCTTAACGCTTTTGTAAAGAATCTTGCATATAGTAGGTGCAAAATAGCGTGCTCGATTCCACCAATGTATTGGTCCACATTCATCCAATATTTGCAATCTTCTTTATCTAGTGCCATCTGCTCCCACTTTGTTGGGTCTAGTGTATAACGAAGCTGATACCAACTACTTTGAACAAATGTATCTAGCGTGTCTGTTTCTCGCACGGCATCTGCTCCACACTTAGGGCATTTGCAATACTTCCAAGTTGGGTGAGTGTCTAGTGGATTCCCCTCGCCTGTTATCTCTACATCATCAGGTAGTGCTATTGGCAGATTTTCTAACTTCTCTGGCACTAAACCACAACTTTTACAATGCACAAATGGAATAGGTGCACCCCAATATCTCTGGCGACTAACTCCCCAATTTCTAAGTTTATAATTGGTTGTACCTCTACCCAAGCCCTTACTCTCAAACAACTCTATAACTTTAGCTTGTGCTTCTTTATTTGCTATACCTGTTAGTTCATCGCTATTTACTAACTCACCCTCGCCTGTATATGGCAACTCGCCACCTTCAATTACACGAACTATTGGTAAATCGTACTTAGTTGCAAACTCAAAGTCTCTCTCATCGTGTGCAGGAACTGCCATAACAGCCCCACCACCATAACTTGCCAATACAAAGTTAGCCACCCATACCGGCACCTCTTTACCAGTTAATGGATGTATTACACTAATTCCTAAGGGATAACCCTCTTTATCTTGCTTAGCACGCTCAACTTCTGGCATATTTAATATATCGCCAATCTTTTCAGCTACATCATCAGGGAGCAAACCTCTATCTAAAAGCTCTTTTACTATTGGGTGCTCTGGTGCTAATGCTGAGTATGTAACTCCATATATTGTATCTGGTCTTGTTGTAAATACTGTATATTTATCAAACTTATTCCCAAGCTTTGCTTTAGACTCTTCGCTAAGTTCAAATTCGAACTCAAGCCCTTTAGATTTACCAATCCAATTACTCTGCATTGTTAAAACTTGATTTGGCCATTTACCCTCTAATAATTTTAAGTCATCAAGCAGCTCATCAGCATATTTTAGAATATCTAAGTAATATCCTGGCATATCTTTTAACTCTACTTCGTTATCACAACGCCAACACTTACCATCTTCTACCTGCTCGTTTGCAAGAACGGTGTGGCAACTCTCGCACCAGTTTACTGTTGTACTCTCTCTATATAGCAAACCTGTCTCGAACATCTTTATAATAAACTCTTGCTCCCACTTTGTATAGAGTGTATCGCAAGTTGCAAACTCTCTATCTTTAGAGAATGAAAAACCTAAACCTTTTAGCTCATCTCTCATATAGTCTATATTTTCATAAGTCCACTTTTTAGGGTGAAGTTTGTGCTTAATTGCAGCATTTTCTGCTGGCATACCAAATGCATCCCAACCCATTGGATGCAATACATTAAAGCCCTGCTTTCTGTAATATCTAGCCAAAGCATCGCCTATTGCATAGTTTCTAACATGCCCCATATGGATTCTTCCACTTGGGTATGGAAACATACTTAATATATACTTTTTAGGCATAGAATGATCGCTACTAGGCTCAAACGCCTTCTGCTCTTCCCAAATATCTTGCCACTTCTTCTCTATATCTTTTGGATTATAACTCACTTGAAACTCCCTAATAAAGCTTAAAAATTAAAAACGATTATATCTAAAAGGGCTTTTTATTTAACTGAAGGTACGCACTATATACAATATTTAACAAATCAAAAAAGTAACAGATATAAAAGAAAAATTCTCTCTCCTAGCCGAAGCTAAGAGTGATAATTTTTCTTTTATAGGTGTTGCTTTTTTGTTTTGCCCTTTGGGTAGCACAAGAGGGCACTTACTGTAAATACTTTTTAACGCAAGTTAGCTTTGGCTAGCTTTTATTAAAAACTATTCGCATTAAGCACCCTCTTGTGCTATTAAATGTTGTATATAGTGCGTAACATCAGTTAAATAAAAAGCCCTTTTGGGTATAATCTTTTTTAAATTTTTAAGGTTTACAGACCTTAAGTTCGGGAGTGTCAAGTGAGTTATAATCCAAAAGATATAGAGAAGAAGTGGCAAGATATTTGGGAAGAGCAGAAGGCATTTGAGCCAAGTAGCGACCACTCTTTGCCTAAAAAGTATATATTAAGTAT
>WFYP01000260.1 GCA_015490055.1 Nitratifractor sp. | reverse complement strand
TATTCACCTAAAATTTATGAAGCATCATTAAGTGCTTATAAAAATGCCAATAGAGATAAGATAATACGTATTAAACATAAAGATATGTTAACAATACCTGAAGATAGTATTGACTATGCTGTCATGGAAAAGAGTTCTATTGTAAAAGTAGTGCCATCAGATATAGATTGGTCAGATGTAGGTAGTTTTGATGCCCTTGATAAAGAACTTCCAAAAGATGAAAACAACAATACTCTGAATCCTAATTATATAGCCATTGATTCTAAAAATAATTTTATTTATGGAAATTCAAGAAAAATTGCTACGGTTGATATAGAAGATTGTATTATTGTTGATACAGGAGATGCCTTACTTATCTCAAAAAAAGGTTCAAGTCAAAAAGTGAAACAGGTCGTTTCTGAAATAAAAAAAACAACAGATTTACATCATATTCACCTTACTGCTCATCGACCATGGGGAACGTATACGGTACTTGAAGATACTGCTCACTATAAAATTAAACGAATTGTTGTTAAAGCAGGAGAGCGTTTGTCGTTACAAAAACACTACCATCGCAATGAACACTGGATAGTGGTTAGTGGAACAGCAACCGTAACGGTAGGAGAGAAAAAAATGCTTATTCGTCCCAATGAATCAACCTATATAAAGATGGGTGAAGTTCATCGTTTGGAAAATGAGGGTAAAATTCCAGTGGTACTCATAGAAGCCCAAGTAGGCGAGTACACAGGTGAAGATGACATAATAAGAATTGAAGATGATTATAAACGAGGATAAAATTAAAATGGATAATAAAAAAGTAGCACTAATAACAGGTATAACAGGACAAGATGGAAGCTATCTAGCAGAATTTTTACTAAAAAAAGGCTATATAGTCCATGGTATAAAAAGAAGAAGTTCACTTTTTAATACAGACAGAATTGACCACTTATATCAAGACCCACATGTAGAAAATAGAAACTTTATCTTACACTATGGTGATATGACAGACTCTATGAACTTAACAAGAATTATTCAAGAGGTGCAACCAGATGAGATTTATAACTTAGCGGCTATGAGCCATGTAGCTGTTTCGTTTGAGACACCTGAATATGTAGCCAATGCAGATGGTACTGGAACCCTTAGAATTTTAGAGGCTGTTAAATTATTAGGTTTAACTAAAAAAACAAAAATCTATCAAGCATCTACTTCTGAACTATTTGGAAAAGTACAAGAGACCCCACAGAGTGAAACAACACCTTTCTATCCACGAAGTCCGTATGCTGTAGCAAAGATGTACGCCTATTGGATTACGGTGAACTATCGTGAAGCTTATGGTATGTTTGCTTGTAATGGGATTCTATTTAACCACGAAAGTGTTCCTAAAAATTCTCCACTTATGATAAAAAAAGATAATAAGATAGATATTCTACCTATAGAAGATTTATTTAGAACAAAAGAGCATAGATATGAAGGTATTTTAAAAGAGTATGAAGATTCTATGGTTTGGAATGGAGAAGATTGGACAAAAATAATTGCTGGAACTTGTTATCAAGATAAAGATAAAAAAATGAAACTCATTCAAACAAGAGAGAGTAGTTATGAAGCAACATATGAGCATATTAGCTTTTTAGAAGATAATAGTGAGATTAAAACTAAAGATATAAAAGAGGGTCATTTTGTTTTTAAAACAGAGTTTCCTAAAAGCATTGAACTATTTGAAAGCAGTCTAAAGTTAGCAAAATTTATAGGTTTTTTAGTGGGTGATGGGTCTATTGATGATAGAGGTAGAATTAGATTAACAGGCAGTGATAAATCTTTATTAATAAGAATCTCTGATTTATTGACTTTAGAGTTTGGATGGAGTTATAGAATTAATAGTTATGGTAGTGGAAATTTTGAAACTTCAACTAAGGATATTTGGCAATTAGATATTAATAATGATGTCAATTTCGGATTATGGCTTAAAAAAGAGATTTATACAAAACATTCAAAAGAGAAGAGAGTACCATTATTTATTTTAAATAGTAAAAAAGATCTTAAAAAATCTTTTTTTGATGGATACTATTTGGCAGATGGTAGAAAAAATGGAAATGAGACATATTATTATAAAGGTTTTACTACAAATTCAGCTACACTATGTTTAGGACTAAATTATATTTTTAAAAGTTTTTCAAATCAGACCATTAAAACTAAATCAGAATATAGAGATGGAAAAAGATATTATTATACACAATTTAGAACCGATAAAGAGACAGAAAAAGGTAATCATCTAATTAAAAAGTTAAACGAAGTTATTAATAGTATTGATACTAAAAGTGAAGATGGTTGGTTTTTTGATATTCAAACTGAGTCTGAAACATTTGCAACAGGTTCAAATCTTTTCAAAGTACACAATAGCCCAGTAAGGGGAGAGACATTTGTAACAAGAAAAATTACAAGAGCAGTTTCAAAAATTGCTTTAGGTTTACAAGATAAACTCTACCTTGGAAACTTAGATGCAAAAAGAGATTGGGGACACGCACGCGATTACATAAAAATGATGTATTTAATATTACAAGCAGATGAGCCAGAAGATTGGGTCATTGCAACTGGAAAAACAACAAGAGTAAGAGACTTTGTAAAAATGGCATTTGCGTATGTGAGTGTTGAGCTTGAATTTAAAGGTGAAGGAGTCGATGAAAAGGGATATGTTCTATCTTGTTCTAATCCTGATTATCAACTTGAAATTGGAAAAGAGGTTGTAGCTGTAAACCCAAGATACTTTAGACCAACAGAGGTTGACCTAC
>WFYP01000259.1 GCA_015490055.1 Nitratifractor sp. | reverse complement strand
ATATATACATAAAAAGGAGTATTATTGCCAATTTCAATAGGTCTCCCTTGCAGTGATTTTAACTTTCCATCCAGAATATCGTCTATGTATCCTAAAACTTGGTTTACAGGATTATCTTTTTCAGAGTAGTCATCTCTCATAGGTCTTTTAAATTCAACAATAACTACCGAAGTTAAATCATCATTCCCTTCAGCAAAAGCATTAGGTTGATTAAACACCATCAAATCAGGTCGTTTATTATTTTTTATATCTTCAGAAATTTTAGACATTGGTTTATCTGATGCTAGAAAATAGTGATAAGACAATCTCTCATCTATAAGCCATAAGTTGTGCTCCATATCTCTTATATTATCAGAAGTTTCTCTCATAGGATATATTAAATGATGAATTCTATCTTCTTTTTCATACTTTTCACCATAAGAAAGTGCCTGTTCATATATATCTAATATTGTCTTTCTATGTAATACATAATCAGCTAATTTAGCTTTGTTAGAATCAATAACTTTCTCAAAAAACTCTTGATATTTTTCTTTGTATTCTTTAGAATCCAATGTTTGATTACTGTTAAATATCTCTTTACTTTCAAGTTTAATTTCTAAATCTAGTTCATGCTCTATTTTAAACAATGCTATTTCAATTTCTTCGTCACTCATACCAGAATGCAGTTTTTCTAATTTTTCTGCACCATATTTTACTATATGTTTATATTGTGGTGATTCCTCATCTATATAGCGTTGTATATAGTTCCTATTCTCTTCTTTTATAGGTTGCAGATATTCTTCTAACTGATTCTTTGTAGTTTGCACTACTTCTTTATGTATCTCTTCTAAAGAAAGTCCCAATGTATTAGAAGATGGTAATGTAAATTCTGTTCTCTCACTATTAACATGTCTATCCAAATAATCACCAGATACAAAAATTTTATAAGAGAACCTATTACCACTCTCATCTTTTAAAGACTGCTTTAATTCCGGTATGTCTTTATTTAAATTTACAGACATAACTTCTCGATTATTGCCTACATAGTGAACTTTGTAATCACTAGTCACTTTAGAAAAAACTTTAAAAGAAAGAAGTTTAAATTCATAAGTATTTTCATTATGTGAAACTGTTATTTCTTCTTCTATTCTATTTTTATTGTATTCTTTATCATAAATTTCATTCAATACAACAGAAGAATCAAAATCATACAGTGTAACTTTTGGCATATCTTCCAAAATAAAAAAAGATAGACAATGTTCAATAATTTTATTTGCTATTGTTAATGTTTTTTTAGGCAGTTTATTTTGATATGCCTGTTTGATATTTGATAAAAATATAGATGTTCTTAGTTCCCTATCTTCTACCTCTTCACAACTATGATGAGCAATACCATCTTCTGTAAAATGAAACTTTCTTAAATAAAAAATATCATTTTTTTTAAAAATACTTTTTATTTGAATCTCGTCAAATACTTTTAGCCAAGTAAAACGCCCTAAACCTTTACACCCTCTATGTATCTTAAGAGTAGAGTCAGAAGTGCAGAATGAATTAAAATTATCTTCTGTAAAACCTTCGCCATTATCTTCAATAAGAAAACTTATTATAGGAAGTTTATCTTGTTTTAAATCATCATCCATAAGTTGTTGTTTTTCATCTCTTTTGATTGTTATGGAAATTTCTTTATTCTTGTTTACTTTTTGTTCTGCTAATGAGTCAATAGCATTTACTACAGCTTCAAAAAGTGGTAGCAAACTATGTGTTTGTGATGGAGTAACTTTAAAATTATTAAGTTTACCTTTTAAATCTACCTGCATTGGTATTACTGGCATTTAGTATCTCCTATTAGAAATTGTTTTGTATTTTAACTTTGCTTAAATCCAACTCTCCCTTAAATGCTCTTTGAGAGAGTGAGCCAAAGAGTTGATTTAATTCATCAAGACTTTTTTGATAATGTTTTTTTGTCTCTTCTACTTGTTGAACTATTGTAGCAAATTTGTCTTGGAGTTGTTTTGGTGGCAAGTACATCTTCAAGCTTTTTACAAGTGTTAAATTGAAGCCTGCCATAATAGCACCACGAGTTTTATTCCTTATTTGATTTAAAATAAAGGGATCAGAATGTATGGAATATGAAATAAAGTATGGATTAGAATTTTTTTTATTTAATGTAATTGCAGCCAAATGTTTAGTATTGATTGATAATGGAATATCGTCTGGAACAACAGCACTTCTTCCAACAGTACCCATTATGGTAATAATAATATCTTCAGGAAAAATAGTATATTTTTTTAATTCTTCGTATTTTTTATAAGAAATATACCTTTTCTTTCCCCAAGTAAATTTATTTTTTACAGCATTGTCTATACCAAGAACTGCAACGTCTCCTTCTTCAGTAAATTCATCATGAAGTAAATTGCTACCAAAAGGTCCCGTTCTCATACTTCCTTTTTTATCTTCCGCCAAATCCTTAATTGTAACAAGTGGCCAAGCACTCTTTTGTTTATTATATATAATCATATCCAAAAAGGTACTCTTCAACAGCTCATCAAGCAATCTAATACTCTCTTCTCGTTTTGCAATAAGTGCTTCTACTTGGGTTAAAAGATTTGCTATTTTAACTTGCTCTTCAAGAGTTTTAGGAAAAGGAATTTTTATATTTGATAGATATTTTTTTGAAATATGTTTAAGCCCTGCACCTTTAAAGCCATCTTCTAAAATTGATTCATGACTTTTTAAAAAATATAATACATACTTAACATCAACTTGATTTTTAAACTCTGATTTTTTTTGAACCACAAAGCAATCTGTTGATGTTGCAAACTTGTTATTTATATAATGAAGACTTGGTTGCCCACCTGTTCCAAAAACAAGACTTTCACCTTCATATAAATAGTTATCGTAATATTTGCTAAGTATTGGACTTGAAGTAAAAAAAGGATATTTTCCTTCCTCTTTTCCTTCACCGGCTTTTATCTTGCTTTTTGGCAAGAATCTAAAAATACTACCAAATTTCTCTTTTTTCATCAAAACAAACTCTTTATCTTTTTCAATCCATTCTGAATTTCAGCTTCTATATTTTCCAACTTTCCTAAAATAACAGCCGGTTCTTCATACTCTATCTCTTCATACACCTCTTCTTTATAGCTATTAAAACTTAAATCATAACCGTTTTCTACTATCTCTTTTTTGGGCACAAAAAAGTGCTTGGCTTTTCTGTCGTTTTCTACTTTTGGGTCTCTGTTTTTAAACTTCTCTATAATATCTTGCAAATCACTCTGCTCTATTTTTGTTCGTTTATCATCTAAGCTATAGCCATCGTTCTCCATCTCGTAAAACCACACATCGTAATTATTCTCTTTTGGAGCCTCTTTTTGTGAATTGGCTATTTTAGTAAAGATAAGTATAGCAGTTGCAACCCCTGCATATGGTTTAAATACACCGCTTGGCATAGTAATAACCGCTTTTAATTCTGATTGCTCTAGTAATATTTTACGAGCCTCGACAAATGCTTTTGCCGTTCCAAAAAGCACCCCTTGCGGAATAATAACTCCGGCTGTTCCGCCTAATCGCAACATTGTATGAATACGGTCAATAAAAAGCAACTCTGTTTTAGTTGTGCTAAGTGTTAAAGATTCGGAATCTATCTCTCCTTTGTTTAAGTTGCCTGTAAAGGGTGGATTAGCTAAGATAGTATCGTAAGTACCAAGTTCAGTGTGGTTAAACTTTTTACTAAGCGTATCCATATAATCAATTTGCGGGTCATCTATGCCGTGCATCATTAAGTTCATTAACCCTAATCGAACCATAGTTACATCTATATCGTAGCCTTGCAAAGAGCTATCTAATACATTCTTTACATCGTTAGTAAGTAATGCACTTGTGCTACTACGCCAAAAGCCATCTTCGTCTTTAACAGCATACTTTTTCTCTCTATCTAGTGATGTTACAATATACTGATACGCTCCTAGCAAAAAACCACCTGTTCCACAAGCTGGGTCGCCAACTTTGTCGCCCAATTTTGGCTCTACCAATTCAGCCAAAAGCTTTATAATGTGTCTAGGTGTTCTAAACTGACCATTTTTACCAGCTGTTGCTATCTCGCCAAGCAACATTTCGTAAACATCGCCTTGAATATCTTGAAACGCCTGACCATTCTCTTTAGCATCTCTTTCTATCTCTTTAAAAATCTCTTCTATGGTATTTATAGCCTCTACAAGCAAAGAGGCAGAAGGTATTATAAAAACAGCATTTTTCATATGCTTAGTAAAGTGAGAATTTTGACCATTTAACTCTTTAAGAAATGGAAAAACATACTGTTGTATATGAGTAAGCATCTCTTCTGCCGGAAGTTCTTTAAAATGACTCCATCGTAATTCATCTTTTGGAAAATCTTTAGTTACCTCTTTTTCTTCTCCGTTTTTATCTATCTCTTTTACTATTTTTTTATATGTTCCGCTAAATAGAGATTTATACTCTTGCTCTGTCCACTCTGCATCTTTTTTTCGCTTAGTGTCTAACTCATCTATTCTTTTCATAAAAATAAGATAAGTTATCTGCTCTATTGCAGTTAGCGGATTCGATATACCGCCACTCCAAAATTTATTCCATAATTTATCTATTAAACTTTTTAGTGCTGGATTATTGTGTAACATTATGCGACTAGTTCCTTTGTTAGTGTTAATATCTCTTCTATTTCATTAGGAGCAAATACTCCGCGTATTCCATCTGGGTGTAAAACTGTAAATGGTGCAGAGATTAAATCTCTTTTCTCTATCTCTCCCTGCTTGATAATAAAATCTCTAAGCAAATTTAAAAACTCTAGTTGTGTTGTTGTTAAGGTGCTATGCTCGGCAATAAATTTATCTATAGAAGCACTTACCGTATCTGGAAAGCTCTCTATCTTTTCTATACCAAGTATATGGCGAATAAGCTTTAAAAAAGGTGCTTTTGGAGTATGGTAAACACGGCGAAGCAAATCTATAGTTATATATGGCGATTCATTAGCTAACACTTCTGAGAGTTGCTTAGCTTCCTCTTGACTTATATTTTTACCATCTTTTACCTTTTGTAAAACAGTATTTTGAGTTAAAAGTTCTGCTATTTTGGCTTCGACCATCTTTTTATACTCACTAATACTTACAGATTCATTTTCTGCCCCAAAATTTACAAACTCTTTCTCTTTAATAATATCTCTAAGATTAAGGCGAGTTTTCTCTTCTCCTATTATATCTATCTCTCTATACTGCATTAGCGGGGCTAACTCTTCAGCTATACCATCTAATTGTTCATCACTGGCTTCTTGCCAAAACTTAGGCTTTAGTGCCTCTTCTATAACATCTCTATGTCTAGCTACAATATTAATAGACAAAGGCAACTCAGATATCTGTTCCATAAGCTTATGACTCTGATTGTCATAAGCTTCACTATCGACTTTTAATTTATATAGAGAAGCTAAAAGCACATCTTTTTTAAAACGCATAGCCTTAAAATCTACTCCAACAACTGTTTTAAAAAGTGGCTCTATTTTATTATGCAAAAAAGTTATTTTATCTTCATCTAAGCTATTCCAAAAATCATTGCTAAGTTTATCTAACTCGTTTTTTGCATCTTTAATAACAATCGAGCCTTCAGGTAAATTAGCTATTTCTGATTTTAGTATATCTATCTCTTTTATAGCTATAGCTGTATCTTTGTGAAGAGCTTCTGCAATTTTATCTATGCGTATCTCTGCTAATTTTACCGGCAAAGGTATAGAGTTTCTTAACTCTTTACCTTTTGGATTTAGTTTAAAATACTCAAAATTATCCCAGCAATCCATAATTAAAAAATGCTCTTTATGTGTGCACCACGGTTTTAAATTGCTAGGTTCTAATAGTCTAGTTCCACGCCCAATCATCTGCCAAAAACGGGTATAAGAGTATATAGGTTTAGCAAAAACAAGATTCTCTAACTCTCGAACATCTACACCGGTATCTAACATACCAACAGATATAGCAACCCTAGGCATAGAGTGTCTTTTAAACTGATCTAACAAACCACCCTTGCCATATACGCGACTATCATCTGACACCATCACTTTTGCAAGTTCTCCGGCATACTCTGGATAAAGCTCATCAAATATCTGCTCTATTCGTCTTGCATGATTCTTGGTCATACAAAAAAAGATTGTTTTTGCAGGTAATACGCCATCGTCATCTTTTATACACTCTTCCATAAATGTTTTTACAATTAACTTGTTGGTGCCTTTATTGATAACTCTTTTTTCTAGATCTGAGCCTTCAAAGTTTAGCTCCTCTACATCTTTACCCTCTAATATCAAGCGTTTTTGATCTTCTAGCGTTATAGTGCGTTTACTAATGCCTTCATCTTGAAATTTGGTTTTAATTTTCATTACCTGAAAGTCGCAAAGATAAGGCGGTTCATGTTGCAATGCCTCTTCGTAAGAGAAAGCAAAAGTTGGCACACCGTCTTCGCAATCGAAAAGCTCAAAAGTATTGTGGTCTATTACATTAGTTGGAGTAGCAGTTAAACCTAAACGAAAAGTATCAAAATACTCGAATATCTCCTTATATGTGTTATAGATAGAACGATGTGATTCATCTACTACTATCAAATCAAAAAAATGCGAAGAGAGAGTTTGCTCTTTATCTCGAATAATATTTAACATGCTTGGATAAGTAGAAACGTAAATTCGTCTATCTTTTACAATAGATTTTTCGCCATATTTAGGCCAAATTGGCTCATTAGGCATATGTTCACGAAATGCATCTACAGCTTGCTCTCTAAGTGCTATTCTATCAACTAAAAAAAGCGTTCTTTTTACATACCCAGCTTTCATAAGTGCATCTACAAGAGCTATAGTTGTTCTTGTTTTTCCTGTTCCGGTTGCCATAACCAAAAGAAAATTACGCCTCTTTTTCTCAATGCCTTCCATTACAGCACGAATAGCCCCTATCTGATAATCTCTACCGGCAATATTTGTATCTATAAACTGATGAGAAAGTGGCTTTTTATAAGTTTGAATATGACGAAGTCTCTCTAAATCATCACGAGTTGGAAAAGAGTGTATTTTACGAGGTGGATAGTTGCCAATATCCCAAAAGAAAATATCATTTCCATTAGTATAAAAACAAAAAGGAAGCTGGGCTCCTGAAATCTGCTGAATTCTCTGTGCATATTGCTTAGCTTGCTCCCTACCAAGCTCTGCATCTTTACTTGTTCGTTTAGCTTCAACCACTGCCAAAGGCTTACCATCACGCCCAAGCAACACATAATCAGAAAATTGAGTAGAAGTATATGGAGAAGCAGAATCATTTACAAAAGTATTATTTTTAAGAGTATATTCTTTTACTACTTTTGTATGATCATTAATATCCCAACCTGAAGCTAGTAAACGCTTATCTATAAGTGATGCACGTGTCTGAGCTTCAGTCATAATTCTCCTTCGTAATATATTGTTTATATTATATTTAATTATAGTATATGACTATATAAAATATAAACACTATAAACAAAGTTTATAGGAAGTGTTACTTATCTAAGCTTATAAAATAGATATATCTATTTTGTAAAAAACTAAAAACTAAAAAATTATATTATAACCTTACAAACATATTGAAGAAAACTTTAAGTGTGAATATCAAATACTATATATTAAGCAGGGACTAGGCTAATGACCAAGTCAATGACTAAGCTACCAAGTAAGTGACTGAGTAAGTTACAATCTGAAAAATGAGCTAATTACTCCATCCATCAAGCTATAATTATTTCATTTATTCAAAAAAGGAAAAATAGTGTATCTTTTATAGACTTGACAATAAAGTACTTTTGTCGTATAATATTAGTAATTATATACGATAAAGGATTTATATGAACTCTAAAATTACATTATATAGCGATAGAGAGTTAATAG
>WFYP01000258.1 GCA_015490055.1 Nitratifractor sp. | reverse complement strand
ACATTCGCAACTTCAATATATTTTGTAGGTGGTCAAAAAATTGGAGCCGATAAAATTAGTAGTTTCACCTTTTTAGTACCATTTAGTGCAATAGGTCTTAGTGCCATATTTTTAGGTGAAAAGATAAGCTGGAATATGATTGCTGGTACAGTTATGGCCGTAGTGGCGATTTATATTTTAAATAGAAGTAAAAAGAAGAGATAAATTTTGATACACTTAAAGTGTAAATAGATTGACAATTTTTGTAAAGGTCTCATCTAAATTAGCCTCTATAGTAAGCCTTTGCTTTGTTATAGGGTGTGTAAACTCTATTTTACTAGCGTGTAGCAGTAAACGATGGCAGTCAAATTTTTCTCTAAATAACTTATTGTGCTCGCCTCTACCATACTTTGTATCGCCTACTATTGGGTGGAAAATATGCTTTAA
Organism: Nitratifractor sp.; assembly: GCA_015490055.1. GTDB lineage: Bacteria > Campylobacterota > Campylobacteria > Campylobacterales > Sulfurovaceae > JAADEQ01. The sequence continues at coordinate 2,213 of WFYP01000258.1, read as the reverse complement.
ATGGCGTCTTAACTGGTGTTTGCGTCCTGTTTTTGGTTGCAATTTTACAAGGGAGTATCTAGCTACTGGGTATTTGCTAACTGGATAAGGTAGTTCAATAGTCGCTAATCTTTTATATGTAGTAATAGCTTCTTGAATCTCTTGTATATTTCGCCTGTCTCTATCGCTCTTTTTATCTAATAAAACCTTTAGTGGATAGTTAATTGTATCCATCTCTTGGACATATCCACGAACTATAGCCAAATACTCTTTTTGCACATTGCCAGCCATAAACTCTTTAGATAATTTACTTGCAATATCACTATTTAATGCAAATATTAAAACGCCAGAAGTTGGCTTATCTAATCTATGAACTGGATAAACATACTGCCCTACAATGTCGCGTACAAGTTGCAAGGCAAATAGTTTCTCTTTTTTATCTATTGGAGATTTATGCACAAGTAAACCGCTAGGTTTATTAATTACTACTAAATGTTCATCTTGAAATAGTATCTTAACTTTTTTTACTATCTCGTTTCCTTTTCTTTATTTTTGCCATACGCTCATTTTTTAGTTTTTCGATTCTAAGGCGTCTCTTGAGGCGTTTAAATTGCTGAATATGCTCATCTTCTAAGGCTACACTAGAGTGTTCTATATCTTCGCCATATTGAATATCCAGCATATCCGATTTTTTCATAGCAAGTTTTTGCGATGGAAAAACAGAGCGGTGCCCAAGTACTAAAAAGCTAATAGCAATAGAGATTGCTGCGTAGTGGGCTACATCCATACCAAAAAGTTCCATTGCCATAATTATAGCAGCTATTGGGGCATTGGTTGCACCTGCAAGCACACTTACAAAGCCAAGTGCTGCAAATAGTGCTAATTGCTGCTCTCCACCAACCCAACTACCAAACAGTTGCCCACTTGTTGCACCAATATAAAAGATTGGTGTAACAATTCCACCACTACCACCACTTCCTAGAGTTACAGCTGTATAAAAAATCTTAATAAGAAAAGAGTACCAAGGCAGAGTTTCTGGTGTACTACCTTGAATTTTCATAGTTTCACTAATTGTATCAAGACCTAAACCAAAATATTTATCGCCAACTATAAATGATAGTAGTACAAGTACTAAACCTGCTAAAAAAGCCTTTTTATATGGACCCATATCTATTTTTTCAATAAAAACTTCTGTCTGCTTTAAAAATGTAACAATAGAGAAAGCAACTAAGCCAAAAAATACACCGCCTAAAATAACTTTGCCAATTAAAGCTACATCTACAAAGTAGTGTTGAAAATAGCTAATTTCATAATAGGTATAATGAGCTCCTAAATATTGAGCCGTAAAGAATGCACTAAATCCAGCCACAATAGAAGGTAGTAGTAAATCGTACATTAAAGTACCAACAACTAAAACTTCGATACCAAATATTGCACCCGCTATTGGTGTACCAAAAACAGTTGCAAAACCTGCACTAATTCCACATGCTACTAGCTTTTTTCTATCTTTTTTAGAAAAGTGTAAATAGTCAGATATCATCGATGCAGTACCAGCACCTATTTGAGCCCCTGGACCCTCTTTACCAGCTGAACCACCAGCAAATAGGGTTACAATAGTTGCAATTAATTTAACAGGAATTACCGATACTTTTATCTCACCACTCTTTTTATGTACTGCTTCTATAACCTTTTCTGTACCATGCCCTTTAGCATCGGGAGCAAAAGTTTTAGTCATCCAAACACTAAAAACTAATCCAAATGGCAGCAGATAATAGTAATGAAATGGCAATATCCCCCTCGAAGCTTCTGCATAATGAAGTAAATTTAGAAATAGTGTAACTATTGCACCAATTATAATCCCTACCACACCAGATAGAAAAGTCCACTTTGTAACACTCGCAATAATTGTTGATTGTTCTACGAATCCTTTATTTCTGTACATAATGATTTCTTTTAATTTATTTACTGAAGTTACGCACTATATACAATATTTAACAAATCAAAAAAGTGACAGATGTGAAAGAACAAATTTTCTCTCCTAGCCAAAGCTAAGAGTGATAATTTTTCTTTTATAGGTGTTGCTTTTTTGTTTTGCCCTAAGGGTAGCACAAGAGGGCACTTACTGCAAACACTTTTTAACGCAAGTTAGCTTTGGCTAGCTTTTATTAAAAACTATTCACATTAAGCACCCTCTTGTGCTATTAAATGTTGTATATAGTGCGTAACTTCAGTTA
>WFYP01000257.1 GCA_015490055.1 Nitratifractor sp. | reverse complement strand
AGTAAGTGCCCTCTTGTGCTACCCAAAGGGCAAAACAAAAAAGCAACACCTATAAAAGAAAAATTATCACTCTTAGCTTCGGCTAGGAGAGATAATTTGTTCTTTCATATCTGTCACTTTTTTGATTTGTTAAATATTGTATATAGTGCGTAACTTCAGTTAAAAAATAAACTAAATACAATATATCTATTGCAAAACTATTCGTTTAATAGTTTTGTAAAATCTAATAAAAGGGGTTGCTTATAAATGGCAAATAACGATACATCTATTTATAATTTATTAAAGCATAAAGCACTTTTGCACCCTAAAAAAGTTGCTATTTTTACTGAAAAAGGTAAACTAAATTATGAAAAATTATTGCACTATACTAATAAAATAGCGTCTTATTTGCAATTACATATTAAAGCTGGTGATAATATTGGTATTTTTATGGAAAATAGTTGGCAATATATAGTAGCAACATATGCTATATCTGCTGTAGGTGCTACATTTGTGCCAATTAATGCTACTTTTAAATCTAAAGAGTTAAGTTATATTTTAAGTGATGCAAATATAAAATGTATGTTTTGTAGTGATACCCTAAAAGATATCGTATCGAAATCAATAGCTATACATAAATGTAACACAATTATATGGGTTGGCGATGAGAATCATAGAAGAGATTTTGTTAAAATATTAGAACAAGATATATCATTTACGCCTAGAAAAGTAAATTTAGATGATAACGCTGCAATATTTTATACATCTGGTACCACAGGTTCTCCTAAAGGTGCTGTTTTAACTAATAAAAATATTTTAACTACTTATAAAGCAATTACAAATCATATAAAGTTAAGAAAAAATGATAGAGTTGCATTATATCTTCCTATGCATTTATCTTTTAGCCTTATACCATTAGCAATAACACCTCTATGTTATGGTATTTCTATTGTATTAAGTAGATTTATATCTACTCAACATTTGCTTAAAACATTTGCACTTAAGGGTGTAACGATACTTTTTGCTACACCTGCTATTTATGAAATGTTAATAGAAGCTCCTGATAGTTTATTAATAGACCTTTTTAACAAAATTAGATATGTCATATCTGGAGCTTCTCCAATACATATAGATACTATAAAAAAAATAGAGAATAAATTTAAAAAAGCTACCTTTTTAGAGGCTTATGGCTTAGTTGAAGCATGTACGGTTGTTACAATAAATCCTATGCAACAAGTAAAAATTGGCTCTGTTGGAGTTCCTCTTTTAGATTATAAAGTTAAAATTATAGATAGCTACGATTTAGAACTACCTAATAGAACTATTGGAGAGATAATTATAAAAGGTGATAATATTATGAAAAGTTATCTCAATAGCTCTATAGATAACCCTTGTAGTGTTAATAATGGATGGCTATATACTGGAGATTTAGGTTATTTAGATGATGATGGCTACCTTTACATAACAGATAGAAAAAAAGATTTAATTATTTATAACTTTATACATATATATCCAAGCGAAATAGAACCAATAATTGAAGATTATAATGGAATAAAAGAGGTAGCTGTTGTAGCGAAAAAAGATAAAAAATGTAATGAAATTCCAGTTGCTTTTTTTGTTAAAGAAGATGATGCATCTATAAATATAAATAATTTGCGTAAATATTTACAAGGTTTTTTAGCAAAAGCTAAAATACCAAAAATATTTATAGAAATAGAAGAACTTCCTAGAAATTCAAGTGGAAAAGTAATGAAAAAAGTATTAAGAGAGTTGGCAAATAATTCAAATCCATAATCAACACTTACATTGCCAAACTTTTTATTTTTCTTTTGTACTACTTGTCTCTATCTTTCATAAATATATCTAAAGCTATTTTATAAGCAGGTAGGGCACACTCTATATGTTTTAATGGAGAACTATTTATTCTATCTTCAACTGTAATTAACTCCACATTAGTACCTATTACTTTTAAATATTTTTTTGATTCTGTTGCAATTTTATATGGTATAACATTATCTCCACGACAATGAATTAATCTAATTTTACTTCGTGGCGCAGCAAAATCTAAATCTATAGCACTGTTTTTTAATAATTTAACTCTTAACCAAGATGTAGAGTAACCCTTTACAAAACTATCCCTAATAAGCCCATTGCTACCCTTTAATTTAGAAGGTAAAATAGCATCTATCTGCTCTCTAGTATATTTCCCACTTAAAAGTTCATCTAATTTATCTACGTACGGCTTTTGAATAATATTATTTATACTTTTACCATAATATTTAGCATAAGAGTATAGTAAATCAGCAACAAAAGATGGAGTGGCAATACTATCCATACTCATTATTGCATCACCAAATGGTTCTAATATATATGGTCCATCCATTGGGGCAGCTATTTTTATATTGTAGAAATCATCCTCTAAAGACTCTAATGCAGCTAGTGCAACATAGCCACCTTCGCTATAACCTGTAAGATATGTATCTTTTTTGGGCTTTAAGTTTATATCGTTATTTTGAGCAAACTCTATGGCAGCTTCTAAAAAATCTTTAACACTATTTGCAGATGCTTTTTCTAAAAGATAAGGATGATAATGCTCTTTGCTGTCGCCAAAACCTATATAGTCTGGTTGCAGCGTTATAAATCCACCTAAAGAGCTAAAAAGAATACCTACCCCTTCTGGGTTTTGGCTATTAGCTATTATTTCACTTGGTGCCTCTTTGTTTGCAAAAATTGTACCATGGCAATCCAATACAAGGGCAAAACCGCTACTTTTTAATTTATTATATCTCTCTTTTAATTGAGAAGAGGCATCATCTATTGTAGGTACAACCATTACGCCACTTGCATGCACAATATTACCTTTACCATCAGTTGTAGTGTAAGGAATTTTATACGCCTTAAAGCCAAATAACTCTTTTGTGCCAGATATATAGCCCTTCTCTTTAGCAAACGCAGTAACCTCTTTTGCTGAATAGTTAGCTATCTCTTTACCACCAATTAATGATTCATCGATAGAGTTAAAATCTTTTCCACCACCACAACCAACAAGCACAAAAAGTATAATTGCACTAAAATATAGAGATAATTTGCCCATTTAAATCCGTTTTTTGCAATAATTATAACATAAGGGCACCTCCATTGCCATTAAGTTAAGAGTTTTAACTCCATAAAATGCATAAAGATTAAAGCAAAAAGCAAAAAGCTAGCCATTGCGTCATTCCCGTGGAAACGGGAATCCACGGTTTAAATTGTCAAAAAAGTTAAATTGCAACTTATAGACAGTAAAAATTGTAGATTCCCGTTTTCACGGGAATGACGGCGGTGGTAGATTATCAATTTTATTTGATAACTAATTCCATTAAATGACTATAGACTCCTTAACTTAATGGTGATGGAGGTACCCATAATTTAACTTGGACGACTTGCCGGATTTAAACTATATAGTAACTCTATCTCCTCTTTCCAAATGCTTTCGTCTATTGTCTCTAGCACCAATGGGATATTATCCATTCTCTTATCGTTCATAATAAATTTAAATGCATCTAAGCCAATTTCACCTTTGCCAATGCTTTGGTGTCTATCTACTCTTGAAGCAAATTTAACTTTAGAGTCATTTATATGCATCCCTTTTAAGTACTCGAAACCTACTATTTTTTCAAAATCATCCATTGTTTTGTCGTAAGCTTCACGAGTTCTTAAGTCGTAACCTCCGGTAAATGTGTGGCAAGTATCTAAGCATACTCCTACACGGCTTTTATCTTCTATTTTATCTATTATGTAGCCTAAATGTTCAAATTTGTAGCCAAGGTTACTGCCCTGCCCTGCTGTGTTTTCGATTACTAGCACAACATCGCTACCCTTTGTTGCCTCGATTGCTAAATTCATAGACTCTGCTATAACATCTAAGCACTCATACTCTGCTTTCTCTAGCAACTCTTCGTAATTTGGGTCTCGTTTTGCAATTTTTTGTAAGTGGCTTCCTGGGTGGAAGTTTAAAAGTTTAAGCCCCAACTGCTCGCAACGCTCTAACTCGTCTATAAATGCGGCTCTTGATTTCTCTAGTTTCTCCTCTTCTGGATGTCCTAAATTTATTAAGTAACTATCGTGTGGCAATACATGCTCTGGCGAAATACCTGCCTCTTTTAAATTGATTTTAAACTCATCTATACTCTGCATACTAAGTGGTTTTGCAACCCATTGACGCTGATTTTTAGTAAACAGTGCAAAAGCTTTTGCCCCAAGTTTTTGTGCATTTATAGGAGCATTCTCAACCCCACCACTCGCACTAACATGTGCCCCAACATATTTTGCCATTATAATTCCTTGCTATTTTTT
>WFYP01000256.1 GCA_015490055.1 Nitratifractor sp. | reverse complement strand
AGTGGCACCGTGAGCTAAAGAGACAGCTTCTCCTAATACTGCAAATATACCACCACCAACCATACCACCAATACCGATAGATATGGCACCTATTAAACCTACGCTACGCATTATATTTTAGCTCTTTTTGCTTGCTTGACACTTTAGGGCATCAGCTTTTATAAAGTGTAATTTATCTAAAACATGCCCAAATTCTGCATCTTCTTTTTCAAATTGTTCTCTTAATTTTTTACGCTTATTCTCTACAGCTTCTATTTGATTGTCGATATCTTTTAAATCTAAATGGCAATCTTTCGCCAAAGCATCCTCTTTATCTAACGCCCATTCCATAATTTTTTCTAAAAATGTTGCCATATCTATTCCTTTATATTATTATACCATTATTTGGTTATATTATCTCTTCTAAATCTTTTGCCAATTCGTCAGCTTTTGTTTTTTGTTTACTTTTAGCATGGATTTGTGCCGAAATAACTGCACCCACAAAGCTTATGGTTATAAATATCCATGGTGGAATACCGTCGTATGCATAGTAATCTATCATTGCTGTAATTGCAAGAAACAGTATAAAATAGATTACAAATAGTGCAAATTTATGTTTTAATTTCACTGTTTTTTCTCAACTTTCTCATCTTTCTCAACTTTATCTACCATCATTCCACCTGTAAGTAGTGCAATCCCATCGAAAAATAGGCTAACGCCTACTAATAAACCAACTAAATATATAGAGCTAAATGGCCAACCTATAACAAATAGTACTCCTAAAATTAAAGATGTAATTGCATTAAATAGCCAAAGCCACCATATCTTTTGAGGCTTTAGAGAGTATGCCAAACCAAAACTTGCAAATGCATCCATAAAGAAATATATTGCAAATAGTAAGCCTAATGTTGCTATACCTAAAGTTGGGTAAATTATCATAAATACCCCAGTTAGAACAAGTATAAAACTCTTTAGCCAACCAGCCCAATCCTCTTTGTTGCTCTGCCAAGTTAGCCAGCCAGAAAAAAGTCCAGCCGCAATCATTAAGTATGATACAAAAGCTAAAGTAGTCAGCGACATAACTATAGGAAACACAATTCCTATAATACCTAATATAATGAATAAAGTACCACCAATTTTTGAATATTTTTTAAAACTATCAACCAAGTTTTTATTTATATTCATCTCTATATTTAAATTTTCGTTCCACTTCCACATAATTGATCCTTTAGATATGTTTTATATTATAGCTACTTTTTCTCTGCTTGTACAGCATTTTTTTCAAAAACTTTACTCTCTTTAATAGCTTTTTTATCCTCTTTCTTTTCATAACTATTTACTTTTTTCTCTGCTTTTACTCTATTTTCAACTTGAACTTTAGAGTTATGAGTATGTTTAATTAAAGTACTAAAGTCTTCTTTAATTTTGTCGTATAGTTTCGCAACAACATTTTTACCTTTAATCTCTTTCTCTATTGCATTAATGCTTTTAGTTAAGTTTTTATACTCAGGGTCGAATTTTTTAGTGTATCCTAAAAGTTCTGCTCTTTTCAGTGCCTCTTTTGCTGCTTCTAACAATTTAGTGGCTTCTTCTTTTTTGCTTTTATCTAATTTAGATGCATCGATAACTAAATCTTGCGCTACCAAAAGAGGTGTAGGAATAACAGTTTTAAATACAACCAAGCTATTCATAGCATCTGCAACTGCATTATATGCTGCTACGGTATCGCCTTTGTTTAGGGCATCTAAAGCCTTTTTAACCGCAACCGGATAGACTTTCATAGGAATATCCATAGTTGTAATGTCTAACTCATCTTTAAGTGGCGAAATTAAATCGATTGCTGCTTGTGTATCGTGCTCTTTTAAAAGTTTTTGACCTAAATCTAAAGCCTTTTGAATATCTTTAGATGTTCCGATAAAATCAAATGCTTGTAATCTTTCATCTACTGGTATTAAATCTAATTTTGGATTAGCTTTTAATGCTTTATCAAAGCTTGCCAATGCTGTCTTTAAATCTTTTTTCGCATCATCTTTTTTATTCATATGCAAATCTTGCAACGCTTTAAATGTATTTTGCATACCTAAAATAATCTCTTTAGGTGCAACTTTATGATTTTTAGCCTCTGTAGCCATTTCGTTTCTAACAAGTGTTTTTTTATCTGTTTTAGCCTGCAATGCAGTAGCTCCAAATAGTAGTGCACATGTAACCGCTGAAATAATAACTCTTTTCATAATTAACTCCTTAATATTTTTTGTAATTATAGTTTGTTCTGCAAACTTTTTTTGTTACCTAAGTAACATTAGTGAAAATTTTAGTACTTTAGTGTTAAAAAAATATTAATTAATTTTTTAGATATAATACGCGAAAGGATTATTATGGAAAATAGAATATCGTTTTACGAAAAAGCTTTAGAAACCTTATCTAAAAGCGAACTTTTTAAGAATTTAGATAAAACAATTTTAAAAAAAATAATAGAACAATCTCAAGAGTGCAAATGGCAAAAAGATGAAATAATAGACCCATTAGAAGCGACTAAATATCTTTTTATAATTATAAGTGGTAGATTAAAATTATCTCAAATGGATATAAAAAGTGGTAGAAGTTTAACTCTGTTTTTATTATCTAGTGGTGATATATATGATGTCTTTTCTCTTCTTGATGGGAAAGAACATTTGGTAGAACCTGTACCTTTAGATAATATGGAACTTTTAAAAATTCCTTTAGAAAATGCTAGAGAATTCATAAAAGAGTACCCTAAATTTAACGAAGCATTTTTACCATATTTAGGTAAAAAAATGCGAGAATTAGAGAGTTTTGGTGAATCGGTTGTCTTTAACGATACATTAACAAGATTATCTAAATTAATTTTAAAACATACAAACAGATGCAAAGAGGAGAATCAGCATTATCCTGTAGAGTTAATTAATAATTTATCACATGAAGTAATAGCCGAACTTATCGGCTCTGTTCGTGCAGTTGTCAGTTT
>WFYP01000255.1 GCA_015490055.1 Nitratifractor sp. | reverse complement strand
CTTGTGCTATTAAATGTTGTATATAGTGCGTAACTTCAGTTATTTAACTAAAAGCCAAAAGAGATTGTGTAAAAATGTAAAATTAATATATTATTTTTATATTTATATATAGTTTAAAGTTATATTTATCTATTTATATGTATTATTATAATATTCATTTATATAACACTGAAGGAGAAAAAATGTTACAAAACAACAAATTAATGAAGAGTGCAATCGCACTATCAATTATTGCAAGTAGTTCACTATATGCAACAAACGGAGATACTCTTATTGGAGTAGGAGCAAAAACTAGAGCAATGGGTGGTGCTGGTATAGCACTAAGCCAAGGAGCAGAATCTACTCTTGTAAACCCTGCACTTATTACTGATGTTAAAGATACAGAAATCAGCTTTGGTGGTACAATTTTTATGCCAACAATTAAAACTAAAATGTCACCAACAGAGCATAAAAGTGCAGCTGATATTAGTATTATTCCAGGGGTTGCAATAGCATCTAATATAGCACCAAATGTATATTTAGGTGTTGGTATGTGGGGTACAGCAGGTATGGGTACAGACTTTAAAAAATATCCAGACTTATTTAAAATGGAGACTACTCTACAACTTATGCAATTTGCTGTTCCAGTTGCATATAAATTTTCAAATGGTTTAAGTATTGGAGTTGCACCAATTTTACAGTATGGTTCACTAGATATTCACTACCAACTACCAGCTGGAATGGGTGGCTCTAATGTAGGCGATGGGCAAAATCAAGATTTCGGTTTTGGTGCTTCAGTAGGTGCTACTTATGATTTTGGTAATGGATTTAAACTAGGGGCAGTTTACAAGAGTAAAATTTCTATGAATTATGCTCATTCACTTACAGCTGCAACTGCACCATTTAGACTAAACTTTGGCGATAAGCTAGACCAACCTGCGGAGATAGGTATTGGAGCTAGCTTTAACAGTGGTCCACATACTATAGCGATAGATTATAAAAAAATCAAATGGGGTTCTGCTGCAGGATATAAAAATTTTGGATGGAAAGACCAAAATGTACTTGCTATAGGATATGAATATAATGCTGGTCAATGGGCTCTTAGAGCAGGTTTTAACCATGCAACTAACCCTTTAACTATATATAATACTCCATCAAAAACAGCAATAGATATGTTTAACTTGTTAGGTTTCCCTGCAACTGCTGAAAATCATATTACACTTGGAGGAAGTTATAAATTTAATCAAAACTTCTCTGTAGATACTACATTAGTTTATGGATTCAACAAAAAAACATCTGCTGACGTAAGTGCAATGTTTGGACCAGGTGCAAAAATTACAAATAAACACAGCGAACTTGGTGCAACTGTACAGTTTAACTATAAATTCTAAAACTACAAGCTACGCATTTTTGCGTGGCTAAAAATCTCTACTAAAGCACTTTTTTTATACAATATACAAAAGAGTTATTTAAGGGCACCTCTAATGCCATTAAGTTAAGGATTCTACATCCATTTCTTGGCTTAAAGCTCAAAGCCGAAAGCTTAAAGCTAGCCACTTCGTCACTCCCACGGAAGTGGGAGTCCATAATATCAACTGCCTAAAAGTTGAAAAAGTGCTTTTTCGGCAGTTTTAAACTGTGGATTCCCGTTTTCACGGGAATGACATGGTGGTAAGCTTTCGGCTTTGTGCTTTAAGCTTGGTACATTTTATGGAGTTAAAACTCTTAACTTAATGGTATTAGAGAACACCTCTAAAATATTGTACTAAGGAATTATAGTTTGGCATTAAATTTAGCACGAAAATATAGACCATCGACATTTGCAGATTTAGTTGGGCAAGAGAGTGTATCTAAAACTCTATCTTTGGCATTAGATGGCTCTAAACTATCGCACGCTTACCTATTTTCTGGTATTCGAGGTAGTGGTAAGACATCTACTGCTAGAATATTTGCAAAAGCTCTGCTTTGCGAAAATGGACCAACAAGCAAGCCGTGCCAAACTTGCGAGCAGTGTGTTATGGCAAACGAGGGTCGCCATATCGATATTATCGAAATGGATGCCGCAAGCAACCGTGGTATCGAAGATATTAAAGATTTAATAGAACATACAAAATATAAGCCATCTATTGGAAGATTTAAAGTATTTATTATCGACGAGGTGCATATGCTTACAGTTCAAGCATTTAATGCCTTGCTAAAAACACTCGAAGAGCCACCAGATTTTGTAAAGTTTATACTCGCAACTACCGACCCACTTAAACTACCAGCAACAATTTTAAGTAGAACACAACACTTTAGATTCAAAAAACTACCTCTTAAGACTGTAACATCTCATTTAGAGTATATTTTAGATAAAGAGGGTGTAGATTACGAAATTAACGCACTAGAAATTATTGCAAGAAGTGGGCAAGGTTCGCTAAGAGACTCTTTAACCCTACTAGACCAAGCAATAGTATATGCAGATGGAAAGGTAGATACAGTAACTGTTACAAATATGCTAGGAATTGTTGATCCAAATAGTTTAAGCTCACTAATAGATTCGATTTTAGCAAAAGATAAAAATGCCGTATTGCAATTTATAGAAAAATATGCACAATTCGAAGCCGAAATGATTATAGATGAGCTTACACTATTTTTGCAAGATGAACTATTAAACAGAAAAGGGCGTTTAACAATTCTAGTAATCGACAGATTCTTTAGAATTTTAGCCGATGGTAAAAATCTATTATCTATTGGAAGCAACAGCGAATTTGTCTTAACATTAACACTATTTAAAATGATAGAGGCTCTAAATATTCACGATATAGATGCTATGATTAATAAGCTACAAAACGAGCTATCTACTGTAAATACAAAAACAGAGCCGACAAAAAAGAGTATAGAAACTAAACCTATGCAAGTAGAAGAACCTACACCAACTTATCAACAAATTGAACCTAAAGAGATTAAAGAAGAAATTAATACCGAAACAGCAAATGTAGAGGAGCCAACTACTCCAAATATCTCTACAACACAAAAAATTGACCCAACACTTCTATTTAAAAATCTAATCGAAAAGATTTACGACAGAAATTATGAATTAGGTGAAGTTTTCGAAAGAAATGTTAGCTTTATAAGTTATGAAAACAATACACTTGTATGGGAGTCAGAAGCCCAAGGAGATGATAAAAAAGTGTTAATTAATGGCTGGAATATTATAAAACTTTTTGTTCAAGAGATTTTTGGTGTAGATACCGATATAAAACCAAAAAAAAAATTAGTAACTAAAAAAGAGACTCCCAAAGAAGAAACAAATGCTCCAGAGACAATAGAGCCACAACACAATGCAACACCTCAAGAGATAGAGCAGACAAATAGTTGCATAATGCCAGAAGGAAAAACTGAAGCTAGCATAGATAAAGACCCAAAAGAGTTACTAAACGAACCAATGATTCAAGAGTTTATAAAATGTTTAAAACCAAAAAGAGTTGTTGTTAAACAAAAGAGTTAAAAATATGTTAAATTTTAAATTTTTATAAAATAATAATGATATTATAG
>WFYP01000254.1 GCA_015490055.1 Nitratifractor sp. | reverse complement strand
GGTTATATAATTAACTGAAGTTACGCACTAAGAAAAAATTACCTTTCGTTACACTCTTCGTATATACTTCTGATATATCAATAAAAGGAGATAGTATGAAGAGAGTTTTAATTTTAGCAACTGTTTTGATATTGAGTGCAACATTAAATGCAAAAACAGTTGTTAATGGGGTAAATGGAAACTGGGGACCACAACATAATACTAGAAATTTTAGATATGTTGTTGTTAAGAGCGATAAAGATTATTTTAAACATAAAAGAAATAATAGAACTGTAGGTACAAAATGTAAAAGAGGCAAAGGCAGATATGTAATAGATTATTATAAAAATGGGCGAGATGCTTGTGTTTTAAAAACTTTTGCAAAGCCATATATTATCAATAAGCCTATGACCTCAGGAGCTATTCATCAAAATGTAGGTAAATGCTATAAATATACATACAAAAATAGAGAGCCAATCTATCGATATAGTGGTGTACATGGTAACTGGGGACCACAACACAATACAAGAAATTTTAGATTTGTAATTGTTCAGGGAGATAAAGACTACTTTAAGCACAAAAGAAGAAATAGAACGGTAGGCACAAAATGTCGTAGAGGTGAAGGTACCTATATTAATGATGTCTATTCTGACGGAAGAGATGCTTGTCGTAAACAAGTAGGATATAAAAGTTGCCCTACAGGCTATGTGCCAAAAGCAGGAAAATGTGCAAAAAAGATTGCATCCGCAAATAAAATTAAAAGAACTATAAAAAGAGCGGTTCATGGTAATTGGGGGCCACAGCATAATACTAGAAACTTTAGATATGTTGTTGTTAAAGGCGATAAAGATTACTATAAACATAAAAGAGGGAATAGAACAGTAGGTACAAAGTGTAGAAGGGGTGAAGGTACTTATGTTATTGATGCATATCCAAATGGAAGAGATGCTTGTGTTATTACTAAATGGGTTTGTCCTACTGGTTACCAAAATTAAAAAGAAAGGATCAAAAATGAAACTTATTAACTGAAGTTACTCACTATATACAATATTTAACAAATCAAAAAAAGTGACAGATATGAAAGAATAAATTATCACTCCTAACCGAAGCTAAGAGTGATAATTTTTCTTTTATAGGTGTTGCTTTTTTGTTTTGCCCTTTGGGTAGCACAATAGGGTACTTGACTTTAAACAGTTTTTAACGCAAGTTAGCTTTGGCTAGCTTTTATTAAAAACTATTCACATTAAAAACCCTCTTGTGCTATTAAATAATGTATATGTGCGTAACATCAGTTAATAAAAGTAGTTTAAATCTATAATGCTCCAAGTAGTGCGATAAAAAGCACTGGTGGGGTTATTATTAAACCTATTTTCATATACTCTGCCCATCCAATTTTAACCCCTTTTTTCTCTAATATATGTAACCATAAAAGAGTAGCTAAAGAGCCTATTGGTGTCATTTTAGGACCTAAATTTGCACCTAGAATATTTGCATATGCTAAGAAATTATCGCCTATTTTATCTATTGATATATTCATAATCATAACAGTTGGTAGATTGTTCATAATTGCACTTAGAATTCCAGATAGAAAGCCTGCACCTATAACATAAACTGTGTGTCCTTGAGCTTTTAGCCATAATAATATAGAAGCAATTTCATCGGTTAAACCAGCATTTTTAAGACCGTAAACCACAATATATAGCCCGATACTAAACCATACTATTTGCCAAGGAGCACTTTTTAAAGTTTGTATTGGATTTACAGCTTTAAATTTTGATGCAATAGATAAAAATATTAATGCACCACCAAAAGCAAATATTGAAACTGGTATTTTATATGCATCGCCTACAAAATAAGCAATTAAAAGTAAAATTATAAAAACCCAACTTATTTTAAACATAGTTTGATTTTTTATAACACTACTAGCTTGTGGTAAATTTGAGATATCTATATATTTTGGAATAGATTTTCTAAAAAACAACCAAAGTATTGAAATAGATGCTACTATAGAGAGAAAATTTGGTAATAACATATTTTTTGCATACTCAAAAAAGCTAATATTAAAATAATCGGCTGTAAGTATATTTGTCAAATTAGAAATTACTAAGGGGTTTGATGCACTATCTCCAATAAATCCACCAGCCATTAAAAAGGCAAAAATAGCTTTTTTATCCATATTTAAATAACGCATTTTAGCTAGAAGTATTGGAGTTAAAATAAGTGCAGCACCATCGTTTGCAAATAGAGCAGATACAAATGCCCCTAGCAATAAAATGTTTATAAACATCCAATTACCATTACCGTGGCTAAGCTTTGTCATCTTAATAGCTGCCCACTCAAAAAAGCCTATCTCATCTAGCACCATAGATAAAATGATAATTCCAATAAATGCTAAAGTGGCATCCCAAACAATAGAGACAACTTCTTTTACATCATTTACATTTACAATACCTAAAGCTAAAGCAATTAATGCCCCAATAACAGCAGTTGTACCAATTTGTAAACCTTTTGGTTGCCAAATTATTAGTAGCAAAACTACTGTAAAAAGCCCAAAAGCTAGCATTAACTAAGTTCTTTTTTCACTAAATCAATAAGTTGCTCTTCTATAATAGAGTAGATATCTTCAAAAGCTTTATAATCTTTGCCATCTGGGTCTTCAAAACCAAGATGAACTTGCTTTTTTGCACCGCTATACATAGGGCACGCCTCTTTGGCATTGTCGCATACTGTAATTACTAAGTCAAATGGAGCCTCTTTATCAACCTCATCGATAGTTTTAGAGTAGTAATCATCACTCCAGGCATCATTACTTTGCAATACTTTTTTAGCATTTGGATTTACCTTACCTGAAGGATTAGAGCCTGCACTAAATGCTTTGATACCTAAAGAGTTAAGCTCTTTATTAACAACTGCTTCACCGATAATAGAGCGACAACTATTGCCTGTACATAATATTAAAACTTTTTTCATAAGAAGTATTATATCTGAACTTAGATTAAATAGTGAGCCAAAAGGCTCACAGGAGGAAGTGTTATTTTATTGGTTAAAACATTGGTC
>WFYP01000253.1 GCA_015490055.1 Nitratifractor sp. | reverse complement strand
GCTACAAATTCACTACCCTCACATTCAGGTAGATTACGGTCAACAATCATAAGAGAAGGATTTTCTTCTTCTAAAAATTGTTCTACATTTTGGGTAGATAGAAATCCCATGGTCTCATACCCTGCTTTTTGTAAGTGATACTCTACGAGTTCTAAAATGTCTTCTTCATCTTCTATAATAACTATTTCTACAGATGTGTTTTTCATAACGGTAAGTCTACTATTAATTTATAACGAAATGGTAACAAGAGTTAGCATTTTTAGATATTTTAAAAAATAAGAATAGGGTTTGGAGGGAAAATCCCTATTTGGTTGTTTGTGTTTTTGTATTGATTATCAACTTTTTAATTGTGATATTAAAAAACCTCCAAAAACTCCACTCCATCTTTAGACCCAATTAACAAAAAGCTTCTAAGCTTATGGATATTTTTAACCTTATCAAGCTTCAAATACCCCTCAACCTGTTTAATCCCATCTTTTTTAATAGCTTGATAACTATCTTTCTCTTTTTTCCACTTCAATTCAAACAGATAGTTGTTTGGTACTTTTACATCTCTACCAATAAGTAAAATATCAGGATATTTATTGTCAAGTTCAGGTTGAGAGTCTATAAAATAAAAATCTGCAAAACTTAAAAGTGCTAAAGTAATGACTTGAAAGTGTTTCTCTGTAAATCCATAGTGGTCACGGTTAGAGAGGGTTTTTATGGAGGTATTTAGTTGCTCTTTAAATGCCTCTAAGTTTCCTCTTGCCAAATCAATAAGTGGTCTTCTGCTATCAAAGGAGATAGCAAGATTGTTTCTTTGTTGAAGCTCTACAGCAAAGTAGTTAAAATAGAGCATTTTAATAACATAGTTTGGAATACAAAACTCTAAAACTTCTCCAAAGTCTTTATTTTTAATAGTAATAAATCCCATAGAGTAGATAAGAGTAATAAAATCATCCTCTTTAAATGATTGATTTAAATCGTATCTATCTTTTATCATTCCTGTTATACTACCATTCTCTATAAGCTCTTCCAAGATTTTATAGTTTCTCTCACTATCTCCAATATTAAAAAGCTTCATAATGGCTCTGTAGTCACTTGCTACATTGCTGTCTAACATTTTAATTGGCATGGTACAGTCATCGTAATCATAATTTGATATAAAGTAGTTCAAAAGTGTAGAGTTATAGATTCTCTCATTTGCTTTTACATTAAATAGATACCCATTGTACCAAATTTTAATCTTTTCTAAAAACTTCTCTTTACTAGAAATATTACATCTTTTAAAGATACTCTCATCTAAAGAGTAATCAACCTCTTTTTGTGTAAAACCTGCCATCTCATTAAACTGTTTATGGTGTGATATATTTAAAACAATATTAAACCCACTACTCAAACTATCAAGAGTAATAGGTGTAACCCCTGTAATAAACATCTTCTGAACTGTTCCTGTTTGTGTTGCCCCTTTTATTACCTCATAGAAACTTCGTACAAATCCACCTTTGCTTACTATTTTTAAAAACTCTTCCATACTGTGAGCTAGTATAGCATTGGCGAATTGGTCATATTCGTCTATGAGTAGATAGATACTATCATTTTCAACTACTCCAAAAAAGTATTTTATGAGTCCTGTTGGAGTTTGGATGTTATCTATTTTTTCAATATATTTCTCATATCCATAATTCATAAAATATCTACGAATTGAGAGTTGTAGACTATCTTTAAACCCCTCATAGATAATCTCCATTCCACTGTCTGTATTAATCCCTGAAAACTCAAAAAATAGAATTCGATAACTACTTTTTAGAGGAGTTGGATTTTTACCAATATAGGTGTCATGAAAAAGAGTATCAAACTCATGAGCTGAGTTTTCATCATAGTAGTATTGTAAGGTAGAGAGAAACAGAGACTTCCCAAAGCGTCTTGGGCGTAAAAAAATAAGATATTTTTCATTTAGATTTTCTAAACTTTCTATATGTTTAGTTTTATCAATATAGAGATAGTTATCTTCTCTTGCCATTTTAAAGTTACTAATACCATATATTATCTTTTTCATTTTTGTCTATCCTTTTTAATCTAAGCATATTATACCTTTTTTCTATAGAACAAGATATAGAGAGAAAAAGAGCAAGTAAAATAAAATTTTTAAATTAGTGCTATAATTGTATAAAGGAGACAAAATGAAGTGTAAAGGTACATTTATAGACTGTAATTTGCTTAAAGAGATAAAAGAGAGTGGTAAGTGGATATTGCAAAATAGTGCTATTTTAGTCTTTCATGGTATTGGAGACCAAAAACCTTTTGAAACTTTAGATAGTTTTGTAAGAGGTACTCTAAAGACGTATGAATCAGCTGGATTTGAAAAAGAAAAATTTATTGTAAATCATGATTTGGTTAAACATACTAAAGGAGATAATCACTGGTATGAGAATATTATAAGGGTCTATTATGATGGGGAAGATGGTTATTATCTTGATTTTTATGAATTTTATTGGGCTGATAATACAGAAGATAAGGTTTCATGGAGTGATATGCAAGATTGGGTCAATACTATTGTTAAGGGAGCTACAGAATTTTATGATAAGAAAAAAGAGAGGGGTAATATAGTAAAAGATAATAGTCTCTTTTTCCAAGATGGAGTCTTTAAAAAAGGTTTATATTGTACTAGTTTAAAATTTGCTACAATTACTATACCACTATTTGAGAAGATTGTTTTTAGTCTAGTAGATATGGTACGTTATACCCCTATAGTTGGAGATGTACTCTTTGGGATATTTAGCTCAAAGGGTATTAAAGGCTCAAAAAAATTAACAAATGTATTAGGAGACATTGTTGCTTATAACTCTCCTGACCCTAAAAATAAGCTTTTTAAAACAAGACGAGAGATTCAAAAAGAGGCTTCTATTGCAATACAAAATTTAATAGAAGCAAAAGATAATATAACTTATAAGTATAATAAAATAATCATAGCTGCACACTCATTGGGTACACAAATAGCATTTGATGGTCTAAATTCAATTGACCATAAAGTAGCTCTAAAAGATATAAAAAGAAAAAATATCAATGCAGAGCTATTTGGATTTATAACTTTTGGTTCACATCTTGACAAAGCTGCTTTTTTCTTTACTGAACAGACTAAAAATGAAAATTATATCAAGGCTCAAATTCGTAATAATTTTTATGCCTTTAAGCGTTGTTCTGATTTAAAAATAGATGATTCTTGGTTTGAGGTGCAAAATATTAAATTGAAATCTACGCTTAGTGATATACCGTGGCGTAACTATTATGATATTAATGACCCAGTTAGTGGAGAGTTAGACTACTATGACAAAGTAACAAATATTAGATGTGATTATGTATCATCTGCTCCTAAAAATAAAAAAAGTACACTCTTTTACCTTCGTCATCTCTATCCCTTTACACATAGTTACTATTGGGATGATGATAGAATATATAGGGATATGATAATTGATTATTTAAATTAGCTCAATCCAATCATACTCATAAACCGACCAGAACACCCTTGCTCTTTTCTATAAGAGAAGTAGTGTTCAACCCCACAAGCTGTGCAGACATTAGAGAGTTCAATATTTTCCTCTTTTACTCCAGCTTTTAGAAGTTGAGTTTTGTTAATATGGGGTAGGTCTAGCATATACTTTTCACCAATTTTATCATAAGCATTATCTATATTTTTAAAATGTTGAGCCACGTTCCAATCAACTTCGTAACAGCACTTTCCAATTGAGGGGGCAACTCCTGCTATAATATCACTAGGATTTGAGTTAAATTTCTCTTTCATCTTCTCTACAGTTTTAAAAACAATATCTTGCTCTGTACCTTTCCACCCTGCATGAATGGCAGAGACTACTTTTTGTTTTGGGTCAAGTAGTAGAATTGGGACACAATCGGCTGTTAAAATGGTGAGCATAATATTTGGTTGATTGGTGATGAGTGCATCACAATTTTCAATGGCTTCTTCTAATTTTTCCCAACCTATCTCTCGGTTTTTAGTCACAATGTGAATGTTAGAGGAGTGTGTTTGATTTGCAACTATAAATTTCATATTTGGAAAGTTCTGTTTTAAAAATTTCCGATTTTGAAGAATTTTATTTGGTTCTTCTTTTGTATGTAGAGCCAATGAAAAAGAGTAAGGAGCTGTTGGTTCTTTTTGTGTCACCAGATGGTGACACATTGTTTGTTGGCTAAGGTTAGCAAAGGTGTAGATATCTTTCATAAAAAAAATTACATCTCTTTTATGGAAGAGCTATCTGCATGGTCAACATAAATCATTTGACGTAGTTTCTCTCTGTATTCATCAACATTACAGCTAGACATATCCGTAACGCCATCTTCATAAGCAGCCTGAGCAACAGCCGAAGCAACCCAAACGAGGGCTTCTCTTGAAAATGGTGTAGGTATGATATGTTTACGTCCATAAGTTAAGTCAGGGTCATTATAAATTGCTTTTACATAGTATGGTACAGGCTCTTTGGCTAAATCAGCAAGGGCTTTTGCTGCTGCCATTTTCATATTTTCGGTAATCTTTTTGGCTCCTGAATCCAAAGCTCCTCTAAAGATAAAAGGGAAACCTAAAACGTTGTTAACTTGGTTAGGAAAGTCTGAACGACCTGTTCCTACAATGATATCTGGTCGTACTGATTCAACTCTATCAGGGGTAATTTCAGGAGTAGGGTTAGCACAAGCAAAGATAATAGCATTGTGTGCCATAGGTTTAACCATTTCAGGGCTAACAGTATTTCCTTTTGAGAGTCCTAACATCATGTCGGCATTTTTAAGAGCATCTTCAAGGGTTCTATCATTAGTTTCAATAGCAAACTCTTTTTTGTATTGGTTTAAATCATCTCTTCCTGTATGAATAACCCCTTTTGAGTCAAGCATAACAATATGTTTCGCTCCTAAGTTACGGTACATTTTTGCAGAGGCAATACCTGCTGCTCCAGCACCAACAACGACAATTTTTGCATCTTCAATTTTTTTATCTGCTAGTTCAAGTGCATTAAGTAGTCCTGCTGAGGTAATAATGGCTGTTCCGTGTTGGTCATCATGCATTACTGGAATGTTTACACGCTCTTGAAGTTTACGCTCAATCTCAAAACACTCTGGAGCTTTAATATCTTCAAGGTTAATTCCTCCATAGGTATCTGAAATAGCTACACAAGTATCTACAATAGCATCAATATCATGAATATTTAAAATAACATCTGTTGCATCTACATTGGCAAAAGATTTAAAGAGAACTGCTTTTCCCTCCATGACAGGTTTCCCTGCTAATCCTCCAATATCTCCTAAACCTAAAACGGCTGTTCCATTTGATATAACAGCAACGGTATTACCTTTGTTGGTATACTTATATGCTAAAGATGGGTCTTTTGCAATCTCTAAACAAGGGTAAGCTACACCTGGGGTATAAGCCATTGATAGTTCTCGTTGTGTTTTACAAGGTTTAGTAATTTCGGTAGCAATTTTTCCCTTAAGATGATACTCTAAAGAGTCACTTTTAAATTTTTCCATGGTATTTTCCTTAAAATTTATACAACTTGAATTTTATCATAAGTTAAGGAAATTATTCTTGATTTAAATCAGAAGCTTCTTATCTTTTTAGATAATATATTTTGAAAATATGTTAAAATAGATATAGAATTAAGAGTATTTAAAAAAGATAAGGAGAATATTTTAAATGTATAGAGAGAAAAGAAGACGTGTTTATGAGAGAAGAAGAAAAAGAGCCTTTCTACCTACAATCTATTTTTTAGCAGAGG
>WFYP01000252.1 GCA_015490055.1 Nitratifractor sp. | reverse complement strand
ATCTATACCTTTTTCCTTGGGAAATCCCTTACTAATACTTCTATTTGTTATTTCTATCATACGATGACATATATCACATATCTCTTTTAGATCTTTGATTAAATCCCTTACATTCTTTTCTCTTTTTTTCATTTTTTTCCTTTTTTACACTATTGGTATAATAGCAATTTTTGTTTCTTTTCCATTAATATTAAAAGTATTTGTTAGAGGATGGGGAACTTGTATTAATGCTTTTGCATCTTCCGGCAAATCTTGCTCAAGTTTTTTTAGCTTTTCTAATTCGTCGGCAATATTAACAGCATAATCTAACATGTCACGAAAAGTGATTAGTTCTTCTTTAGTTAAATTAAAAGTTAAATTTATCACTTATCTACTCCTTTAAATATTTTTCTGCCTTAATTATACCCCGAAAATCCCTGCTCTGCAACAGTTTAATGAAGTTTTTTGGTAAATTTTTTTAAAAATTGACTTTGTATTGACAATGTGATAAAATACTGTATGAAATTTGTATATGATGAAGAAAAAAATAAAAAGTTATTAGCCGAGAGAAACAAGCATCGAGGAAAATATGCAAACCATGACAATAGAGATAGAAGATACACTCTATGATGACATCAAAAGAAAAGGTATTGATATTAAAAAAGAGATAGAGAGAAATATCAAAAAAATTGTTTATGCCAAAGAGTATAAAATGGCAGAAGAGATAAAAGGTGCCCTGAGAGATTTAGAAGCCGGTAAGGCAAGACCTCTTAATGAGTTTTTAGATGAAATTTAAGGGTTATCAGAGATAAAGAACTCTCTTTTAAAACAGTTTTTAGAAAAGATACGGCAGACCAAAAACTGCCGTAATTTTTGCGGTTGTCGAGAGTTTTCATCCCACAAGCGATACAAGTCGCTCACTCCGCTGGTTTTAAGTGGAATAATTATAACACTTAAAACTCAAAAAGTCAATCTTTTTAAAAATTTGCTTATTTTATCAAAAAATAATATAATAAACACAATAATTGTGTTAAAGGATTTTATAATGGCTACTACGAAAGTTAGAAGTAATGTATATTTAGACAAACAGTTGAAAGAAGAAGTTAGAAGTATTTTTAAAGAGTATGGATTAAGCCTTAGCGATGGAATCAATATGCTTTTAGGCAGAGTTGTAAAGAACAAAGAACAAATTTTCCCAAAAGAATTAAATATCGAACCAATCTATAAAGATGACCCTGATTATGAATTGATTAAAAATGCAAAGAAGTATTATAAAGAACATTCAGAGGATTATGTAGATTTTAATGATATAAAGTGGGATTAATATGTTTACAATCAAACTTTCCAAACAGGTTATAAAATTCATAGAAAAACAAGATAAAAAAATGAAACAACGATTTAAAACTGAATTTGAAAAACTATCAATCAACCCTTTTGGAGATGGAATTAATACCAAAAAAATGAAAGGAAGTGAATTTTTTAGACTTCGTGTTGGCAAATATAGATTTTTATACTTTATAGATAAGGATAAATTAATTATAGTTGTAGAAAAGGGTGATAGTAGAGGAGATATTTATAAGTGAGCTATATTCCTCTATATCCTTTTTTTCATCTTATGCTTTTTGATAAAACTGTATAGTGTTTGTTTATTGACATCAAGCAATTTAGCAATACTTGCTTTAGAAATCTCTTTATCTAAATACTCTTGGATTTTATCTTTGTGTGGATCTAATTTGGATTTTGCGGGTCCGGGTTTTCTCCCTAATTTTACTCCTCTTGCTTTTGCTGCATCAAGTCCCTCTTTTACACGACTTTTTAAAAGGTCTCTCTCTATTTCAGAAACAATGCCAAACATAGTGGTTAAAAGTTTGCTATTCATATCGTCACCGATAATAAGTTTATCTCTAACGACTATAAGTTGTGCCTCATGTTCGTTGATAACTTTTATAATTTCTAAAATATCCAGTAAAGAGCGACCTAATCTGCTAAACTCATTTACAAGTAAAATATCCCCTAATGATAATTTATCTAATAATTTTCCTAACTCTCTATTTTTATAACTTTTAGCTCCACTCATAGTCTCATCAATGAAAGTAACTGGTACATAGTTATTTTCATTTGCATAATTTAAAATCATATCTTTTTGATATTGCGAATTTTGCTCTTTGGTACTAACTCTTAAATAGCCGTAAACTGCCATATTTTTCCTTTATTATGATAAAAACATATATTTATCATTTAATTATACCATTATGCACTATTAAATCAATAACTATTCTAAGTGCATATAGATATATTTTTAACTTTAGTTTTCTTCATACTTCTTACAAATCCTAAAATTATGTATATAAGTAGGAAAAGAGAAAAATATACTTTATCCTTTTGTGTTGGCTACTCCTTGTAAAATTTTTAGAAAAATATCCAAAAACTCTCTTTTCCTACAAATTATGTATATAGATAAGAAGATGTAAAAACATCTTCAAATTCATTTATGGAGGTTTAAAATGCTAACAGCAGCAGTAATGGCATTTGTAGTAGCACCAACGGTTATTCCTATGGCTTTAGGAATTATTGCATTACCATTTTTGGGAATCTTTTAAAAGGAGAGAAGAGATGAAAAAGAGAATTTTGGCTTTAACGGCAGTTGCAACACTAACAGCTGCAGCAGTGGCAAATGATGCCTTAGCAATAGCTTTAGGGGTAGGAAGCTTTGAGGGTAAACCCTCTATCATAGCAGCATTTGATAAAACCCTTGTAAAAAATAATAGAAGTGAAATAACAGTAGAGGCAAGTAAAGATAACACTGATATTAACATATACCAATTTCTAAAAGAAGTGCCTATAAGGTGTAAAAATAGTACAAATCTTTTAAGCTTTGGAATTGAAAGCGGATATGTAAACTTTAAAGATTACGCAGCTGCAGGTACTATCGGATTTGCAAGTACTTATAATGTAATGTCTTTATCAAATAGCGATAAAGGCAATAAAGGTATTTATCTTAAATCTGGATTTGATTTTGCATTTGGCGGAGGTAACGGCACCGATAAAGAGGTTAACTCTTTATACAGAGCTACACTTGCTTTACAATATGACAACTATATCGCAGGCGTAAGCTATAGAAGAGTAAATCTATTTAATCCAAATCAAGACAATAGAACAAATATCTTTATAGGTTATAGCTTTGTATGGTAAAAAACAAGCCCCGACTTATCGGGGTTTTTTAAAAAAGAAAAGAGGTAAAAAATAATGAGGCTCAAATATAAAATAATAGCTTTTAAACAAAAAATGATAATAAAAATCGGAGATAAATTAGTAAAGAGAAAAGAGTATAAAGAAAACAATCCCGATGATTATGACTGGCTTGATTTGCTTGAGGTTTTTGAATTTGTAAAAAGATTTGAAAGAAAAATGATTTTTCAAAGAAATCTCCTAAGATCAAAACGAGGAACAAGCATTATGGATATTGTGTATGAAACATATAAAGAACTTTTTGATTTTTAAAGGGGCATAAGATGATATCAACTCCAACATGGGTAAGCGGCAATAGTGTAATGGAGTATCAAACCGAACAAAAAGATAACTACTATCAAAAAGAGGGAGAGCTGGGTACTTGGCAAGGAAGAGGAGCCGAAGCTCTTGGATTTAAGCAGGGAGAGACAATTATTAAAGAGGATTTAGAAAATGTCCTTTTTGGAAAAGATAAAGAGGGAAAACAAGTCTTAGAAAACATAAGGCTTGATAAAAACGGAGATAGATTAAGAGCCGGGCTTGACTTAACCTTTAATGCTCCAAAAAGTGTATCTGTAGCATTGGAAGCAGCTGAAGCTTACGGGGATAAAGAGACAGTCAAAGCACTCTTACAAGCTCATCAAGACGCAGTTGAAAAGATTCTAAATAGAATTGAAGATAATTATGCTCAAACAAGAATTACAAATAACGGCGTAACTGAAAGAGTACAAACAAATAATCTTGCAATTGCAAAGTTCGATCATTTTGTAGCAAGACCTGTAACTACACCTACCGGTGAAATTTTAGTAGATCCATCCTTGCATACTCACGCCGTTGTAATGAATATGACTCAATTTGAGGGTAAATGGCGAAGTATAGAGAGTAAACGAATCTTTGAAAATTATATAAAAGAAGGAACACTATACAGAGCAGAGCTTGCAAACAATTTAAAAGAACTTGGATTTGAGATAAGAATAACGGACGCTAAAAAAGGTTTTTTTGAATTAAAAAATATAGATGATAAAGTAATTGAAGAGTTTAGCAATAGAAGCAGGCAGTTAGAAAAATTAGTTGATGATTTAAAAGCACAATACCCGGATAAAACAGAAAATGAAATAAAACAGATGGCGACATGGAAAAGCAGAGAATGGAAAGGCGAAATAGATAGAAATGCCGTTATACAAAGCAATAAAGAGAGATTAGAGAACTTAGGATACACCAAAGATGATATTTTAAAAAGAAATGAAGTAAAAGAGCTTACAGCTGAGGAAAAAGAAGCTTTAAAACTACAAGAAAAAGAGATAGCGGATAAAGCGATAAATAATGCAGTAGAGGCAGTTACTGCTGAAGATTCTGTTTTTACTGCTCAGGATATTTTAGAAAAAGCAGCTAAATTTACTCTAAAAGACCAATTACCAATTGACGCACTAAATAAAGCTTTTAACAGAAACAAAGAGCTTGTAAAACTTACTGATAACTATTTTACATCTAAAGAGATAATAAAAGCAGAAAAGAGCCTTATAAAAGCACTTGATGAAGATAAAGCGGTAAGTAGTGTTTATGAAACAAGAAAAGAAGCCATTGAAAAGTTAGAACAATACTCTCTAAAAAAACAAGAGATAACAGGTTACGGCCTAACAAAAGGACAAAAAGAAGCTGCCGCACATATACTAAGTAAAAATGATTTAGTTATAGGCATACAAGGAGACGCAGGAACCGGCAAAACTACAATGTTAAAAGCGGTAAATGAGCTTAAAGGCAATACAAAACTAATAGGATTATCCTACACCGGCAAAGCTGCAAGTGAGATTCAAAAAGCCACAGCCTCTAAAGAAGCTTTTAAACAAGCAGGAATTGAAAGCCAAACGGTATCAAGATTTTTAGGAAACATTGATAAGTTAGATGAGGCAGAGCTTGCGGAGTTTAAAGATAGTAAGCTGATAGTAGATGAAGCTAGTATGCTTGGAACTAAAGATACTAAAAAGTTAGTTGATTTTGCAAGGAGAGCAAAAGCACAAGTTGTATTAATGGGGGATGTAAAGCAATTAAAAGCTATAAATGCCGGCAGTCCGTTTGATTTATTGCAAAATGAAGGTTTGAAAACAGTAAGAATGAGTGAAGTTTTAAGACAAAAAGATACCACACTTAAAAAAGCAGTAGCTCATTTAAATAAATATGACAGTCAAAGAGCCTTTGATGTTTTAGATAAAAGAGGACTTATTAAAGAGAGTGAAAACGGTATAGAAGATGTAAAAGAAGAGTTTTTTAAATTCAATGATACAAACAATACTAAAGCGGTGATTGCAGGAAAAGAGAGCTACAAAGATAATATCATCTTGACAAATACAAACAATATGAAAGATGAGTTAAATAATGAGATAAGAAAAGAGCTTAAAGCAAGAGGAGAGATTGCAGGAAAAGATTATAAGATTTTAACAAGAGAGTCATCCAGGCTTAAACCCAGCGAAGTATATCTATCTGAAAACTATAAAGTAGGTAATAGTGTTTTTATCCAAAAAAGTATTGATAAAGAGTTACAAGCAGGACAAGAGTTTAAAATTACAAATATAAACGATGATAAAAATAGCATAACTTTAAGTAATGGAGAGATAGAAAAAGAGGTTAATTTATCTCATTTTGGAAGTAATTTACAACAATATGAGGAAGTTGTAAGAGAATTTAGCAAAGGCGATAAGATAGTCTTTACAAAAAATGATAAAAAACTAAATGTAAACAACGGCGAAACTGCGACAATAAAAGATATAAACAGTGAGACAGGTATGTTACATTTAGAAAAGGACGGTAAAGATTTAAAGTTTAATGTAAATGATTACAAATATTTAGATCATGGATATGCTATCACTACTCATAAAGCACAAGGACAAACAGCAAGAAATGTAGTTGCTTATATGGATAGCAAAGCTCAAAATTTTAACTCTTTTTATGTAAGCATAACAAGAGCTGAGGATAATATCAAGATATTTACCGATAACAAAGAGGATTTAAAAAAGTTTATTGATATAGAACAAGAGAAACTTAACGCAGTACAGGCAAAAGGTTTATTTGCACAAAGAGATAGAGAGTGGGGAGAGAAAGAAGCTGCAAAAATACCGGCAACACCTAAGCAGTTAAAAACAGCTAACAATATAGCAAAAGCCTTAGATTTAGAGTTTGAAGAAACTTCTAAAAGTGCAGTAGGTAAATTTATTGAAGAAAACATTAAAGAGTATAAAGAACATCTTTTAAATCAACCTGCAAGCGATAAACAGATAGATTTTGCAAATAAAATATCTTCTACTTTAAACATTGAATTTGAGGGAAGCACAAGGAAAGAGGTTAAAGAGTTTATTGATAAATATTCTAAAGATTTTACTGAGTATATTAACGATAGAACAGGCTACTTAACAAAAATAAATCCTACCAATTTACAAGGAGAAGCAAAAGAGGAGTATCTTAAAAAATTCTATAATGAAATGAATAGAAACATCGCAAAACAAGATATTGAGGGACTTGATAAACAGTTTAAACATTTAGAACTTAACGACCCGGAAGAGCTTGAAATGCTTGGAAAGGATATGAAGATAGAAGCTTATGCTAAAGCTTTTAGGATTAAAAATAAAGAAGTAGTTGAGAGAGTTGCGGAGAAACATTTTGGGGAGGATGAATTTTTAAAAGAGTTTTATAGTAAAAATCCTTTGGAACTTGCTAAAGAGTTAAATGATAATGACTTAAATTATAAGCATGAAAAAGATTTAGCACGAGCTGATTTAGTATCTGAGAGATATAGCGACTATATGACTGATAAAATGGCTAATGCTAAAAGCGAAGAGGAGTTTAACGAACTTTTAAAAAAAGAGGATGATTTTAAAGAGTTTGTAGAGGATTTTAAACAGGAGAAAACGGAAGCTTTTAGATATGATAAAACTATAAAAGAGATAGAGGAGCAGCTGCAAAACGGTGATGCCTATAGAGCTGCTAAAGCAATTGAAGAAAATAGGGATATTTTAGATGAAGCTGATTTAAGCGAACTTGAGGAAAAGCTTGATAATGTGTTTGATGAAAATTTACAAATTGAAGCTGATAGCATAAGGGAGCAGCTGCAAGAGGAAGAAAAACATCTTTTAGAACAAGATTACGAAAGTTTGGATGAGTATGTAGACAAGCTTGAAAATTATAAAGATATTAATAAAGAGATAGAAAAAGAGGAAGGGATTGAAGTTGATAATGATGATTTTTTGGAGAAAGATTTAGAGGACTATGTTAATGATTTGGAAAATGCTGAAAATGAAATAGACGAAGAAGAAAACGGAGCTGATAACGAAATGGACGAAGATACAGGCGATGAAATGGATAATGAAGATGATAATGCTGCAGCTGAGGAAGAAGAAATAGCAGCTGAAGAGGAAATAGTTTTTGAATTGTAAATAATTATGTATATAAGTAAAGAAAATAAAGGAGTCAACTATAAACAAACCATTTAAAACCTTTAGTAATAAAATTAATTAAAATGTTTCATTTTGAAAC
>WFYP01000251.1 GCA_015490055.1 Nitratifractor sp. | reverse complement strand
TAACTTGCTCCATAAAAGAAATTATGCTAAAATAGTAATGCTTTTTTAGTTATCATCGTAAGGGGAATCCAAGCTTTTAAGCTTAATGTTCTTAGTTCAACTTTTAAAGCAAAAGAGGAAGGAGACAGCATTAAGTACGGTTTTAATAACCCAATGGCATTGTCGTCTTTTATCTTCCTCTTTCTACTTTAGCACCCCTTAGTTTAACATATTTTTTACATTGTCAAACTTTTTATTTCTTTGGGGTTTTGTATTATACGATGACATTAGAGATGTCCTTAATATTTGTATCTTTTAACATGGTGAACTCCTAAAATTACTGTCCAAAATTCATTGCCAGTTTTTGGATTATAGTAGTATGCAACTCCAACATCTTGAAAGCGAGGGTTCATCATATTTGGGCAGTGTTCATCGTGTTGTATAAATGATTCCATAACTTCATTAGTACTAAAATGATAATTTCCATACAAAATATTTTCACCTACATAATTATTGTTTGCGTAACCATTTGCTCTTGCTCTTAAAAATTGGTCGCTACTGCCATAAATTTTGCCTGTTAAGTCATATTTAGTGTTTGAGCCATAATGCTCTAGCATACTATTCATTGCCATATCACGGCTATGTTCATAAGCGGCTTTATATAAGTTGTAATTCCATTTAAGTGGATGAGTAGCTTTTTTAATCCCAAATTTTCCACAATCTTGACTTACGCTTCTTAAAGCATTTATCTTTCGCATATACTCTTGAATTTTAGCTTGTGAAATATGTGGAGGGTTAATATTTACTTTACTTTTTGCATTTGCTAATGTAGCTAGTAAAACTATAATTAAGAGTTTTTTCATATTTAGCCTTTGTAACTTTAGTTTTTAACTGAAGTTACGCACTATATACAATATTTAACAAATCAAAAAAGTGACAGATATGAAAGAATAAATTCTCTCTCCTAGCTGAAGCTAAGAGTGATAATTTTTCTTTTATAGGTGTTGCTTTTTTGTTTTGCCCTATGGGTAGCACAAGAGGGCACTTACTGTAAATAGAATTTAGGGCAAGTTAGCTTTGGCTAGCTTTTATTAAAAACTATTCACATTAAGAACCCTCTTGTGCTATTAAATAATGTATATAGTGCGTAACATCAGTTTTTAAATTAAATTATAGCCTGCAAAGTTAAATGTTTAGTAAATGTTCAAAAAACTATGCTATAATTTTAATTGACCGACGGTCAGTCATAGAATTTAAAGGATAAATATGGCGATAGTTGTAGATAAAGTTAAAAAGCGACAAAGCATTGCATTAGCGTGCAAAGAGCTTGTTATAAACGAAGATATACGCTCTTTGAGCATTAGTAAAATTACTTCGCATGCTGGTATTGGCAAGGGGAGTTTTTATGAGTATTTTGAGAATAAAGATGATTTAGTATTTGAGTTGGCTCGCCTTTTGATGAGTGAATATAATACTTTAATGGAGATAAAGCTTAGCGAAACTCAAGATAAGCTAGATAAACTAAAGCTATTTGCGAGCTTTTTTTACGATAGTAAATATAGAGATTTAAGAAAGCTTTATAACGAATTTACCGCTATCTCTTTAGTTTCGCCAAGCAAAGAGATGCAAGAGTTTCAGATGGAGTGTTTTAACCTATATAGTGGTTGGCTAGAGAAGATACTTTTAGAAGATGAAGATAGCCCAGAGTTGCAGGCAATCTCGAAGCAACTATCTAAAATGCTTATTAGTTCGGTAAAAGGTATATATATTACTTGTGTTGCTACAGGAAACAGCGATAGGGTAGAGCAGGAGATAAATAGCTTTGTAGAGTTTAGCTATAGAGGAGATAAAAAGTGAAAAAGTTACTAATTTTAGTGCCGTTTTTGCTAAATGCTAGTGGGCTAAAGAGTATGTTAAACCATACCCAAGATGCTAACTTAGTAAAGGCAAAAGAGTTACAGATTCAAGCAAAGCAAAGCGAACTTAGAAGTGTAAGCAAAGAGGCGATGCCTACTGTTGATTTAGGGGCTTTTATTAGCGATTCGCATCCACGCTCTTTTATGCAACCTGGCATTATGTATGGAGCAAGCGTAAAGC
This sequence comes from Nitratifractor sp., assembly GCA_015490055.1. Taxonomy (GTDB): domain Bacteria; phylum Campylobacterota; class Campylobacteria; order Campylobacterales; family Sulfurovaceae; genus JAADEQ01. Next base: position 6,030 of record WFYP01000251.1, on the reverse strand, counting down.
TAAAGTATGCAATTTATGATGGTGGGCTAAAGCGTGCAAAAAAGGGACAAAAGCGTTTTGAGCTTGCTAGTGCAAAGTTTAACAAGAGCTTTTTTACTAAGAGTTTGTATCTGCAAGTTGTGCAAGATTACTACAATATAAAAAGTCTCGATGCCCTAATAGATGCACTTAGACAGAAGCTACATACATTAAATGAACAGTTGAAAAAGACGAAAGTATTAGTATCTAGCGGTTTTGCGACTGATGATAACTTATATAGCATAAAAGGTGCAATCGCACTTGTAAAAGATAATATCAACTCTTTGCAATTTCAGCGTAAAAGTTTGTTAAGTTTAATGAGTTTAAAGACAAATTATCGAATTAAAAGAGTTGGTAATTCCCATTTTGTAAAAAGAAAAGTAAGATTTAGGGCTAACGATTTAATAAAAGCACTTAGAATGAAACAGAGTGCAATATTAAGTGGTGCCAAGATGGTTAAGAGTGCTACAAATCCACATATAAATTTAGATGCAAGTTACAATATGTATGGCTATGGTAGAAGCGACAGAATGCACCCAGAGGGGCAAAATCATCAAGCCAAAATAAATTTAACTGCCGGTATTAGACTTTATGATGGCGGAGCAACAAAAGAGAAGGCGCAAGCTATAAAATTACAAGCAATGTCGCTAGGCTTTGAAATTAAGCAAAAATTGCAAGAGCAGAGAGTTCAGTATAGATTAAGCAAGCAAAAACTTAGCGTTGCGAGAGAGCATATTCGTGCAATGAAGGCACAATACCAAGCTCAAAAAAAGCTATTTGAAACAGTTAAAAAGCAGTACGAAAGTGGGCTAGCAGACTATGTAAGTTACCTTGATGCACTAAGCCAAATGGTAAGTGCCAAGGCAAACTTAGCAAAAGCTAGATATGAGCTAGAGATTGCCTATGCACTCTATTATTACTATGCAGGGTATGATATTAAGAGATTTATTAGATAGTAGCAGTTTGTAGGGGGCGACCTATGTGTCGCCCCGTTTATTTATATAGCCATAAGATTATTTATGTAATTAAACTTTTATGGCTATTTGCACTAACGGGACGACACACAGGTCGTCCCCTACAATTATATGGAATATATTATAGAAGGAGACATTATAAGATGAAAAAGATAATTTTAATAGCAATTTTAACGGTGGTAAGTTATGCACAAGGGGTTTATGCTACTTTTAATGTAGTACCAAAAAAAGAGGCATCTTTAGCTTTTAGTACCAATGGAATGGTGGCAGATGTTAAGGTAGATATTGGAAGCAAAGTAGAGAGAAAACAAATTTTGGCGACACTAGAAAATAGCGACTTAAAAGCCTATGTTGCAAAGGCAAGGGCAGGGTTGGAATTTGCAAAAAAGAGTTACAATAGAGCCTTAAAGGCTAAAGATGTGCAAAACAAGGCTATTTTTGATAAGTTTGATTTTGAGTATAAAAGTGCAAAGGCTAATTTAGCTTTAGCTTTAGCAAACTACAATAAAAGCATACTTAAAGCTCCGTTTAGTGGAATTATCACAGCAAAAGCGGTTGAGGTTGGCGATGTTGTAAGTGCTATGGCTCCGCGAATGCTTTTAAAAATAGAAAGCAATAAGAAAAAGCTGGTTTTAGAGTTTGACCAAAAGTATTTAGCTAGTGTAAAAGTTGGCGATATTTTTAAGTATAAATTAGATGGAAGCAACAAAGTTCGTAGTGGGAAAATTTATAAAATATACCCAATGGTTGATAGTAAAAACCATACAGTAAAAGCCGAAGTAGAAGCCGGTACTTTAGCAAGTGGGCTCTTTGGCGATGGCACAATAGAACTTGGAGATAACTAATGTATAACTTTGCAATTAAGCGCCCTATTACTACGCTAATGGGGGTTATGGTATTTATTGTATTTGGGCTGATGTCGTATAAGAGTATGCCTGTAAACCTATTTCCTAATGTAGATTTTCCGGTAGTTTCGATTCAGACAATTTACCACGGAGCAGACGCAACTACTGTTGAGAGTAAGCTAACCGATAAAATCGAAGAAGCAGTAAGTGGGATTGATGGTATTAAAAAGCTAATGTCCACAAGTTACGATAACTTTAGTACAGTTATTGTGCAGTTTGAGTTAAATAAAAATTTAGACGAAGCAACAAATGATGTTCGCGATAAACTAGGCTCTCTAAGTCTGCCTGAAAATGTAGAGAAACCAATAGTTAGAAAGCTTGGAATTGGTGGCGAAGTAATCGATTTATTTGTGGCTAGCAAAAATGGCGATGCTAAGGCATTAATGCAACTTGCCAAAGAGAAATTAAAGCCAAAAATTCAGCGTATTAAAGGTGTTGGAGCCGTAGATATTTTGGGTTATAGAGCAAGAGAGATTAGAATATTTTTAAACCCAAATAAGCTTAACAAATATAATTTAAGTGCTAGCGAATTGCAAGGTTTAATTTCGGCGAACAACCTCTCTTTAGGTGCTGGAGAGATAGAGAACTCTAAAAAAGTTATAAAAATAAAAGTAAAAGCCGATGCTAATAGTATGCAAGAACTTAGAAATTTAATAATCAAACCAGGTGTACATTTAGGCGATGTAGCCGAGGTTAAAGACTCTATAAGCGATGCTAAAACATACTCTAGCTTAAATGGTGAACAGGGTGTTACTCTTGTGGTCAAAAAGGTATCTGGCGAAAATGTTTTAAATATAATTAAAAAAGTTAAAGCATTAATGCCAAAATTAAAAGATATTGCAGGCAAAAATTATACACTGCAACTTGTGAACGACCAATCCGATAAAATCTTGGTAAATATGCATAATGTTACATTCGATTTAATTTATGGTTCGATTTTAGCTGTTATTATTGTATTTTTCTTTTTGCGAAACTTTAGAACAACACTTGTTGCTGCCATTGCGATACCAACTTCGGTGATTGGAACATTTGCTATTATTAATTGGTTAGGTTACGATTTGAACCGCCTTACAATGATAGGGCTAACTTTGGCAATCGGTATATTTATCGATGATGCAATCGTAGTAATAGAAAATATAACCAAAAAATTAGAAGAGGGTAAAAGTGCTATTCAAGCAGCAACAGAGGGTATTGGCGAAATAGCATTTTCGATTATGGGAATCTCGGCTGTGCTTTTGGCAGTGTTTATTCCTATCGCCTTTATGGACGGTATTGTGGGGCTATTTTTTAATTCGTTTGCAATTACTGTAGCCTCTGGAATTGTGCTATCATTTTTTGTTTCTGTTATGCTTGTACCTACTGTTTCGGCAAGAACTCTTAAAGCTAGCAAGAGTTGGTTTTACAGAGTTACAGAAGGCTTTTTTAGAAAATTAGATAGTGTATATAAAGCTGTTGTCAGACAGATAATTCGCTTTAAATATATTACTCTATTTCTAACAATAGGGCTTTTAGTAGCAAGTTTTGGGCTAAAAGTTGGTATGGATTTTATGCCAATGGAAGATAACGGCGAGTACCAAGTGCAGATAAAAGCACCAGTTGGAACAAGCTTAGAGGCAATGCAACAAAAGGTCAAGCCAATTTTAAATGAGATAAGAGCAGATAAATTAACAAAATATGCAATTCTTTCAATCGCATATAATGCAGCAAAAGAGCCATACAAAGCAAAAATTTATGTTAAAACTATTCCAAAAGAGCAACGCCTTAATATGCCACAAGCAAAAATTATAAAAGAATATAGAAGAAAGCTTGCAAAATATAAGAGCTTAAATATTGTAGTGCTAAAGATACCACCATTTGAGACAGGCGAAAGTTCTGCACCGGTGCAAGTGGTAATTACAGGTAGCGACTTTAAAAAGTTAGATGACATTTCAGCTAAATTAATGCAAAAAATGCACAAAATAAAAGGGCTTGCAGATATAGATAGAGACTTAGTAGGCGGTAAGCCACAAATAAATATTAAAATCGATAAAGAGAGTGCAGCAAGATTTGGCGTAAACGCAAGCGAAGTAGCAAAGCTATTAATAGCTGCATACTCTAGCGAAATGCCAATTTCATACTACCAAGAGGGTGGACGAGAGTACGATATTACAATGCGTTTAGGAGATAAGAGTCGCAAAAGTATAGAGAGTATAAAAAAGTTAAAAGTGCGAGCCAAAAATGGCGACTTAATACCGCTAGAAGGGATTATTAAGATAGAAAAAACCTCTAAACTGGCATCTATTAACCGCTACGATATGGAGCATAAAGTTTTAGTAACCGCTGGGCTAAATGGTGTTAGTTTAAATGTGGTAATGAAAAAGATAGAAAAAGAGTTAAAACCCCTACTGCCAAAAGGATATAGCTACCGCTTTACAGGCGATATAGAGCATATGCAAGATACCGCAAAAGCCTTTGCAGGAGCTGTTGGCTTGGCAGTAATTTTAATTTATCTAATATTAGCAGCACTTTATGAGTCGTTTATTCAGCCACTAATTATTATGGTTGCAATGCCACTATCGTTTACAGGGGTTATGGTAGCCTTGCACTTTAGTGGCAACAACTTTAGCCTATTTGTAATGATTGGGATAATTTTGTTACTTGGAATGGTAGGCAAAAATGCAATTTTGGTTGTAGATTACGCAAACCGAGCCATAAAAGAGGGCTTAGATTTAGACAGTGCAATTATAGAAGCCGGCGAAAAGAGACTTCGCCCAATATTAATGACAACATTCGCAATGATAGGAGCAATGTTACCCCTAGCATTTAGCAAAGGTCCAGGGTTCGAGAGTAACTCCCCAATGGCACTAGCAATTATTGGCGGACTTGTAAGCTCAACAATCCTAACCCTGCTAGTTGTTCCAGCAATTTATAAAATAGTCTATCCACTAGATAGATGGCTAAGAAAGTGGTATGAGTTAAAGTAGGTTTAGCTCAACACAATAACAAACTTTGTTGTTGTGTGGAGTAGAGGCTAAAGCCTCGCTGAGTTTTTAAGTTTTCTTAATTTAATATCTTCTATATAAACAACCCATAAAATCATAATTTTATAAAAATAAATTTAACTAGACAGTTTTTGTCTAAATAATATATTATAATTTCTTAATAACTGAAGTTACGCACTATATACATTATTTAATAGCACAAGAGGGTACTTAATGTGAATATTTTTTAATAAAAGCTAGCCAAAGCTAACTTGCCCTAAATTCTGTTTACAGTAAGTGCCCTCTTGTGCTACCCAAAGGGTAAAACAAAAAAGCAACACCTATAAAAGAAAAATTATCACTCTTAGCTTCGGCTAGGAGAGAGAATTTTTCTTTCATATCTGTCACTTTTTTGATTTGTTAAATATTGTATATAGTGCGTAACTTCAGTTATAAATAGATAATTAAGCTATTAACTGAAGTAAATAAAGATATACACCATTGTGTGGAACTATAAAGAGATAATAAATTAAAAAGTACACTAAATATATTAAGAATAGAAGAGTAATAATATAATATTATTTAAAGTTGCTATAGCCCACAAAAAGAGTGTGGAGCTACAGAGTTTATCCCTCTTGAATTTGCTTTTTAAGAGTCTTGCCTGGCTTAAAACGAACGCCATACTTCTCTGCTACTTGAACTTTTGTAGTTGTTCCTGGAATATAGATCTCTCTAGCATTTTTCTTTACAGGTTCAAACGACCCAAAGCCCAAAAATGATACAGGTTCTTTATGTTTAAGTGAATCTACAATAGTATCTAACATTGTATTTATTACTAATTCAGTCTCTTTTCTAGACAATCCTGTTTTTTCTGCTACCTCATTTATCAATACTGATTTTTTCATTAATTCTCCTCTTTAGTTATACACAATGCATTCTATTTAGCATATTTGTTTGTTATTATGAAATAATATCATAATAAATTTTATAATCAAGGGCAGTAAATAGCCTATTTTAGGCTTATTGTTACAAATATACCATAAAATGGGAATACTATAAACCATACAATAAAAATGAATTAAAATAATAAATGAAATAAATATTTTAGTGTTACTTAATGTTACATATTGTTTTCTAAATAGTCCCATTTTTAGTGAGTATTTGTTAATTTTG
>WFYP01000250.1 GCA_015490055.1 Nitratifractor sp. | reverse complement strand
GTATATAATGCGTAACTTCAGTTACTAATTGAACTTACGCACTACATACATAGATACTTGCAATAGTATTAATTTATATAATACCTACAGCATCTCTTACAATTTCCATCTTTTTAGATGCAATAGCTTTTGCTTTACTTGCACCCTCTGCTAAAAGCTCTTTTACCTCTTCTTTGTGTGCTGTGTAGTACTCTTTTCTCTCTCTCGCATCTCTAAAGTGTTCCCAAATTAACTCTTTTAGGTATTTCTTAAAGTGTCCGTGCCCATATTTCCCACTTTTATAATCTGCTTGAAGCTCTGCTTTTTGCTCTTCGTTTAAGAATAGTGAAGCTAAAGCATATACATTGTTACCTTCATACTCTAACGGTTCACCTAAAGGTGTAGAGTCGGTTATAATTTTGTTACACTTTTTCTGTAGAGGTTTCTCTTCCATAAATATCTCTATTGTATTTTTATAGCTTTTACTCATTTTGGCACCATCAGTTCCTGGTACAGTTGCAACAGACTTCTCTACTAAAGCTTCTGGAATGGTAAAAATATCACCATGCTCATTATTAAACTTAATAGCAATATCTCTTGTCATCTCTAAGTGCTGTATTTGGTCTTTACCAACAGGCACTTTTTCTGCATCGTAAAGCAAAATATCAGCAGCCATAAGTACAGGGTAGCTAAAAAGTGCATGGCTTGCTGTTATACCTTTTGCTGTTTTATCTTTATAGCTATGTCCTCTCTCTAATAACCCCATAGGAGTATAACGAGATAGTATCCAATATAGCTCTAAAACCTCTTTTACTTGGCTTTGAGCCCAAAAAACAGTTTTTTTAGGGTCTATTCCTAAACTTAAAAAGTCTATAGCAACATCTATTGTGTTATCTTTTAATTCCGACAAATCTACACCACCACTTAATGCATGGTAGTTAGCAATAAATGCAAAAAGTTCGTTGTCATCTTGAAGCTTAAGCATTTGATTAATCGCTCCAAAATAGTTACCAATGTGCAATTTACCTGATGATTGAATTCCCGATAGTACTCTCATATTTTTTTACTCCTCATCTTCATTATCTGTTCTTTCGCCACGCTTTTGTGCAATTAACTCTATTGGCACACCCTCAAAATCAAACTTCTCTCTTAAAAAGTTTGTAAGGTATCTTTTATAACTAAAGTGTAAAAGATTTGGCTTATTTACTACAAGTGCTATTCGTGGCGGTTTAGTCGCAAATTGTGTAGCAAATTTAATCTTTACAACTTGCCCATTATGGCTTGGTACATGGTGTCTTGAAATAGCCATTTTAATAGCATCGTTAAGTTTAGATGTCGGTATTCTCTGGCTATATTTTTTGTAAATATCTACAATTTTATCTAATATTTTATCGACTCTCTGCCCAGTTTTTGCCGAAATTGTAATAATAGGTGCGTAGTGTAGAAATTTTAGCTCATCTCTTATATCATTAATTGCCTCTTTATACTCTAGTTCACCTCTAATATCCCACTTGTTTACAACAATCAAACAGCCTAATTTATATTTATCTACAAGCCCAGCAATTCTCTCGTCTAACTCTGTTACACCAGCTGTTGCATCTATCATTACAAGTGCAATATCTGCCTCTTTTAGCATATTTTCTGTTCTATTTAGTGCATACTTTTCAATGCCTAAAATTTTGCTTCTTCTTCTAATACCTGCTGTATCTACAAAAGTAATATTGTAGTCATCGTAAGTTATAGTTTCATCTATTGGGTCTATTGTTGTACCTGCAACATCACTAACTACAACTCTGTCTTCTTTAGTAATTGCATTTAACAAAGAGCTTTTACCCGTATTTACACGCCCAATAATAGCAACTTTAAACTCTTTAGACTCCTCCTCTTCCTCATCTTGTGCAAATAGTAACTCTAGTGGAAGTTCGTCATCTTCTATAACAGTATTACTATTTAAATTTGGAGGAATTTGCCCCTCTAGCCACTTATAAAATGGGCTTAAACCTCTATTGTGGCTAATAGAAACAGCAAAAATATTCTCTGCTCCAAACTCTGCAAACTCCCAAAACTTCTCTTGCAACTCTTTGTCGTTATCTATTTTGTTTACAATTAATGCAAGTGGTTTACCAAGGCTCTGTAACTCCCAAAAACGCTCTTTATCCTCTTGTTCTGGAATACTCTTTCCATCTACCATATAGATAATAATATCTGCCTCTTTAGCAGCTTGCATCGATTTATCACCAACTTTACTAAAAAGCTCGCTTGTGTAGTCTATTCCACCTGTATCTAAGAGTTCAAACTCTCTATTCTCTAATAGCGTAACAACACCTTTTTTAACATCTCTTGTAGTACCGCTAACATCTGAAGTAATAGCATCCCTACGCTTTAATAGGCGGTTAAAAAATGAGCTTTTGCCCACATTTGGTCGTCCTATTACTGCAACTTTTTTCATATTTTCTACTTTTGTCAAATTTTAATGTAATTATACCAAAAAGATATACTATCACGATTACTCTACGAAAAAGTAGGTATAATTGTATAAAAAATAAGGATTTTTTGTAATGAAATTATTAATAACTACATTATTTTTATCGGCAACAGTTTTTGCTCAAAATTTAATTTATAAAGTTAAAGCCCCTATATTTGGTACAGTAGGAGAGATAAATGTAAATTATACAAGCGGAGTTAGCAGTTATAATATTACTGCCAATATGCATACATTCGGCTTTGCAAAAAAGATGTCTGGAAATAGAATAGAGCACTATCATGCAAATGGCAATATAAAACATAATAAATATTATGCTAAACAGTTTGTTCAAGATGCAAGCTATAAGAATAAAAAAATGCATTTAGAGTATATTTTTAATTACTCTTCTAAAAAAATTACAAAAATAAGAAAGAAATGGAAAGATGGTAAAATAATAACAGATAGCAAAAGGTATTTAAAATATTTTACATATAATGACCTTTTTAGTGTTTATCACAATATTGTACATGATTTAAAAAACAAACCATCAGGTTGGTATCAAGTACAAGTTGCAGGCTTGGAACACACTGGAGGCTACTTAAAAATAAAAGTACCAACAAAAGCCCAACAAGCAAAAGAGGCGAAAAGTCTAGGTGTTAAAGATGTATGGATTTTTCATATAATTACAAATAAAGCAATTATGAAAAGTAAAAATGGTGAAGTTGTTTTTGCAGTAGGTAATGATGGAATAGCAAAAGCAGTAAGGGTGTTAAATATACCTTTTGTTAGCCATTTAGATGGAATTTTACAATAGAGGTATTAAGGTAAGTATTAATACTTACCTTGCTCCATTTCTCCTGTGTAACTTATGATTCCACGGGTGAAATTTCCAACATGCTTGAAGCCTTGCTGTTTTAATATTTGTTGAACTTGGAAGCTTCTACTACCTGTATGGCAGTATAGTATTAGATTTTCATCTTTTCTATTTTGGATTTTATTTACCCAATCGTAAAATTGAGATGTTGGTAGTAGCTCATCTGTACCAACAATGTGCACCATTTCGTACTCCATTGGTTCACGAACATCTATTAGGCTAAATTTTACCATTCCTAAATCTCTAGCCTCTAGTAGGGCTTCGATTTCGTCACTATCTAGTTGCTCTTTGTGTACTAACATTTCTGCCTCTTCTTGGCTTAAACCTCTCGAGTGTGTATGTGCCACTTCTTGAGCACTATTCTCTTTTGCTTTAGCTTCGGCATACTCTGGTGTACAGAAAATTCCACAATGGCAAAGACCATCTTCTGGAATCTCTTTCTCTAATGCAGGTTTACAAGGACAAATTCTGTTATTTGCGGCTTTTCTCTCTTCTTCTGTTTCGCCTTGAACAATAAAGCATGGGCAGTAGCGTTTACCGTACATTAATCGGTTTCTAGCAAGCCCCATTGCTACACCTTCATTTACTTCATCGTCTGGGTTTTGTACAAAACCAAACTGTTTATCTACCTTTTCTACAAATCTCCAAGTCTTTTCTAATTCGGCTTGAAATTCGTCGGAGTTTACATCTATAGTTTTTGACATATATTATCCTGTCTTTGTAATTTTTGGGTGGAATAATATCTTATTTTCTTTAAATAACAATGATTTTATCCAAAAAATGGCTTGAAGTCAAGAAATAAACTTACCTTGAGCAGTTTTACCAGTATAATCTAAGATGCCTAACTCTAAATTTCCAACTTTCATACCGTGTTGTTCTAAAATTTGTTGTACTTGATAGCTACGATTACCACTTCGGCAATAAAGAATTATATTTTCATCTTTTCTCTTAAGTAAATTGTGAACCCAACTATTAAAAGAAGAAGTAGGTAGAAGTTCATCTGTTTTTACAATATGTTGCATCTCATATTCAAACGGCTCTCTTACATCTATTAGTGTAAAATCTACTTCGTTATTCTCTCTTGCTTTAAGTAGCTCTTGCAACTCTTTATTGCTAAGTTGCTCTTTCTTAACCAATTTTTGCATATAATAAACCCTATATAAGTTTTAATTACTTTAGAAGCTTATTCTATCGTATTCTACTTTATATCTTTTAAAGTTTTTACAAATTTCTCCGGTTTTATGAAGCCTTGTATAAATTTATCATCTAAAGCTGTACCATTTGAATCGAACAATAAGATATTTGGTGCACCAAAGATTTTAAAGTTTTTCATAATTTTCTTATCTTCATCACTATACTTAGTAATATCTAGTTTTATAAATTTAAATCTTTTTAACTCTTTTTTAACCTCTGGATTTGGAAATGTAAATTGTGCCAACTCTGTACAGGCTGCACAATTCTCTTTTCCAATATCTATAACTACCGGTTTTTTTGCATTTTTAATCTCTTTTAAAAGGGCATCTAATGTGTAACTCTTACTCTTCTTTTCTGGAACTACAACTTCTGCCACAGATGTACCACCTTTAAATGGCTCTAATGGGTTTAATATACTTTTTGCACCACTAATTGCACCTATAAAGATTAATGAGCCATATAGAAGTAAAAAGAAGTTAAATGTCTTAAATACTCCGCCAAAACCTTTTGCCTCTTTGCCATCGAATATGCCAAAAAATATTGCAGCACCAATTAAAAGTGCTGATAGCAGATACATAAATAGGGTAGGGCTTATAACGCCTCTTGCGATATATAGAGCCATTAGTAACATTAAGAAACCAAAGAATTTAGATACATTATCCATCCAGCCACCTGGCTTTGGCACTAACTTATTTGCACCTAAACCAACAAGTAGTAGTGGCACTCCTGCACCTAAACCCATTACAAATAGTGCCAAACCACCAAGCACTGCATCGCCAGTCATAGATATAAATATAATGGCACCGCTAATTACAGGTGCTGTACAAGCCCCAACTATAAGAGCAGAGATTGCACCCATTACTGCAGTACCTACTAAGCCTTTGCCTTCGGCTGAGTTGCTAGCTTTGTTTAGTTTTGTCTGTAAGCTTGCTGGCAGGGCAATTTCGAAGTAGCCAAATAGTGAAAATGCAAGTGCAATAAAGATTAAGGCAACCGGTACAATTACCCAAGGGTTGTTTAAATTTGCCTGCAAATCAAAGTCTAAAAGCCCGGCTACAATACCGATAATAGAGTATGTAAATGCCATTGCCACGACATATACAAGTGAAATTATAAACGAAGTAGAACGGTTAAGTCCACCCTCTTTTTTACCTGCTTGTTGTAGTAAAATAGAGCTTAAAATTGGTACCATTGGCAGAATACAAGGTGTTAAGGCAAGTAGTAAACCCACAATAAAAAATAGTAATAGTACAAATAGTAAGCCCTCGTTTTTTAGTGCATTCGCTATCTGTTTGCTATTGCCATCTTGTGCTAGTTTGGAAATTTTGCTAAAAAAGCCTTCTTGTGTTTTGGCTATTGTACTTTTTTGCGTATTAGTAGCCTCTTGCTTGCTTGCTGGAGATGTTAAGTTAAAATCAAACCTTTGTGGTGCATAGCAAATACCTGCATCTGAGCATCCAACTACTTGAACATTTAGTGTATAGTTACCACTTTGTGCAATCTCTTTGTTTGGAATGTGTAGAGTTAAATTACCTTCGTAAGCCTCTTCGCCTGTTATAATTTTACCCTTTGGCAGATTTACTTTTAACTCTTTTTTAATTGGTTTTGTTATCTTGATTTTTAATTTATTTTTATATATATGTATTTTGTTAGCAAGATTAATATTTAGATCTACACCATCTTTTACAACTTTTGCATTAACTTTAAAAGCCTCTTCTGGTTTTAAGAATTTTTCTTGTTTAGGCGTTGCAAAAGAGCCAAATCCTTCTGCGTTTATAAGCATTGTAAAGAGTAACGATAGCAATATTATAAATTTTTTCATTTTTTACCTTTAGTTTTAAGTTTTATAATGTATAACTTAACACATATTTATGCATTTAGTGTGTATTAAAATTTTATTCAAAACTATAACGAAAAATAATTAATAAAAGGTTATCAAATGGCAAACAAACTTAAATATGAGGAGTCTCCTTACCTTCAGCAACATGCTAACAATCCAGTAAATTGGCTACCGTGGGGAGATGAGGCTTTCGAGTTAGCATCTTCACAAAATAAGCCCATTTTTCTAAGCATTGGCTATAGCAGTTGCCACTGGTGTCATGTAATGGAGCGAGAATCTTTTGAAGATGAAAAGATAGCTAAAATTCTTAACGAAAACTATGTATGTATTAAAGTAGATAAAGAGGAACGCCCCGATATAGATAAGCATTTTCAAGAAGTATATATGAAAATGAATAACAAAGCAGGTGGCTGGCCACTATCTATATTTATGACAAGTGATAAAATACCAATATATAGCGGAACATATATACCACCTATTGCAAACTATGGGCTTATGGGTTTTAAAGATTTAATAGAGATTATCTCTAAAACTTATAATAAAGATTTAGAGATGCTAAAGCAAAAGGGGCAAGAGGTACTTAATGCCTTAAAACCAAAAAGCAAAATAGAGGCTACAAAAATTGATGAAAACTTGCTAAATATTGCAACAAAGCAGATAAAGCAAGTTTATGAAAAAGAGTATGGTGGTTTTGGAAATGCCCCTAAATTCCCACACTCTTATACTCTAAATTTAGCAATTAATCTATTCAAATTAACTAAAGATGAAGAGCTAAAGCATATTGTAGAGCACACACTAAACAGTATGCTAGTTGGTGGAATTTACGATATTGTAGATGGTGGATTTTGCAGATACAGCACCGATAAAACTTGGCTAGTGCCACACTTTGAAAAGATGACATATGATAATGCATTAATGACAACAACACTTGTAAATGCCTATAAGATGAGTGGGAATGAATTATACAAAGTAAAGGCTAAAGAAGTTGCCGACTTTATGCTAGAGAAGATGAGCCAAGATAATCTATTCTTTAGTGCAAGCGATGCCGATACAAATGGCATAGAGGGCGAGTATTTTACATACGACTATAACGAAGTAAAAAGTGCTTTTGAAAAAGCTGGCGTAGATAGTAGTATGCTAAGCAGGCTATCTATTTCAAAAAATGGAAATTTCGATGGCAAATCTATAGCTAGAGTAGTTGAGTCTAAAGAGCTTTTAAATAGCGATGTTAAAGAGGCTATTGTTGTGCTAAAGAGTTTAAGAGAGAATAAAGAGTACCCATTTATAGATAAAAAGGTAATTACATCTAATAGTGCTATGATGGTAGATGCACTATGTAACTTGGCAACGATTGAGCCAGCGTATAAAGATATAGCATTAAATGCATTAACTGCTTTAGAAGCAAAAATGAGTGATGGCATAAAACTATACCACAGTGTATTAATAAACAATAAGCCAAAAATAGAAGGTTTTTTAGAAGATTATGCTTGGTTAGTTAAAGCTAACATAACTGCTTATAGTGTGAGTTTAGATGAGTTATATTTAATAAGAGCAACAAATTTAGCCAACGAAGCTATTAAACGCTACTTTAAAGATGGTTTATGGCTCGTTAGCGATGGCGAATTTAAAGATTATGCAGAAGATACAGATGCTTCAACACCATCTAGTGTAGCTATAATGGTACAAAACTTACTAACACTTCGCTCTTTAGTAGAACCAATTTACGAAAAATTCGCATTTAGCACACTAGAGGTAAACTCTTACAACATAATGCGACAAGCAATATCTCGCCCAACAATGACAGATGCTGCAATTAGGTATATAAAAGATGATAACATCATAAAATCTAAGGAGGAAAATTTAAAAGAGTTAATAGGATATAACTTTAAATATCCATATACGCTATTAAAATTGACTTTAGATGATAACATAGAAGTGTGTAGTAACAAAGCTTGTTTTGCTAGCTTTAAAAGTGTTGATGAGTTGAAAGAATCAGTTTAGGAGTAGATTTATTTGTCTGCTCAAAGGTCAAAATACTCTATAAAATTTAATTTGTTGATATATGCTACCTTAAAAAATTCTATTAGTACTAAAATAAAGATAATAAAAAATATACATCGTGACAATTTTATATAAAAATGCTATAATATTGTCACGATATTATATAAGGTTAAAAACAATGAAACGATATATTGATAAAGTAGAAGAAAAAATTAATAGACTTCCGCTAGATATATCTATGCCATTTTCAGAGGCAAAAATAGAAGATATTTCTACTGATACACTTCGTAAAATACTGCATAGACTTCATGATAAAGGTAAGATTACTATTACAGATAGAGGGTATTTTAAACGCATCAAACCTTTTAGAGAGTATCTTTTTGTTTATGGGTCTCTTAAAAAAGGGTTTGATAATCATAATTTGCTTTCTAAATATGCAAAAAGAGTTGGGAAATCTATTACAGTAAGCAAATTTGCTATGTATGAAGATAGTTTTGGGAATTATCCATATCTTATAGCGGTGCCAAAAATGAGAATACATGGAGAGTTATATATTATTGAGCGTAAAGAATTACTAGATAGGCTTGATAAGTTTGAAGGAGCACCAGAGTATTATGAGCGTAAAAAAATAGTTGTTAAATCTCATCGTGGCAGACATAGAGCATTTGTGTATATTCAACCTCATACTACTATACCGATAGATCAAGAGCCACTAAAAGAGTGGAAAGAAGACAACAGCTACAAAATAAAAGAGCTTGATAAATATCTAAATGATGCGATTGGTGCATAATGGATTATACTATCGAAGGTACTACAAAACGCTACAAAGGAAACAGCTCTTGTAGTTATCCTTCTTATCTGCCAAAAGAAGAGGAACTTTGTCAATATGGGTGTGAATTTGAATTTTATATCAATATAGAGAAATATGATTATAGAAAAACTATTCAAGCCTTTGTAAAAGCTCTTTATGATATTACTTCAGCTGATATTTTAGTAGATGAAATCTCTATTCCAAATGCTTCTGATAAAAATAGATGTATGCAAATTAAGCCTGACATATCTTTGCAAGATAATGGAGTAGAGATTTCAGTACCTATTTCATGTCAAGAAGGTATTATCCATTTTATCGATAAAATTACCCCATTAATCGATAAATATGGTTACACCAATGAAGAGACAGGATTTCATATTCATATATCAACTATTAAAAAGAGTAGTGCACATATTGATTTTTATCGTTTTATGCTTTTGTGTGAAAATTCTAATCTTCTTACATCTTGGGAACCAAGAGAAGGATTCAGCCAAAATGTAATGGATATTCTCTCTTCTTGTGCTAAGAGAGAGGCTAGGATTATTAACTGACCTTACGCACTATATATATCATTTAACAAAACAAAAAAGCAGCAGATATGAAAGAATAAATTTTCTCTCCTAGCCAAAGCTAAGAGTGATAATTTTTCTTTTATAGGTGTTGCTTTTTTGTTTTGCCCTGCGGGTAGCAC
>WFYP01000249.1 GCA_015490055.1 Nitratifractor sp. | reverse complement strand
TCTACAATTTTTACTGTCTATAAGTTGCAATTTAACTTTTTTGACAATTTAAACTGTGGATTCCCACTTTCGTGGGAATGACGCAGTGGCTAGCTTTAAGCTTTCGGCTTTGAGCTTAAAGCCAATAAATGGATATGAAATCCTTAACTTAATGGCAATGAGGGGCACCCCTACGATTTCTATGATATGGTAAACAGATTACTGAGATTAAAGGGTTCAGATTTAAATTGCCTTTGTAAAATAGCTTTATTGTAGCTCTTTATATAAATTAAGATAAAATAACGAAAATATTTTTTAAGAAAAGAGTGTATGAATTTAGAGACCAAGAGAGCCCATTTTACTTCGCCGCTTTATTTGGAGAGTGGGCGGATTTTAGAGCCTTATGATATTGTTTACGAGACTTATGGTAAGTTGAATGATGCTAAAGATAATGTAGTGTTAATTTGCCATGCTTTAAGTGGGTCGCATCATGCTGCTGGGAAGTATGTGGGCGATAGAAAGGCTGGTTGGTGGGATGGTCTTATTGGGGATGGTAAGGCTATCGATACTAGTAAGTATTTTGTAATTAGCTCTAATGTAATTGGCTCTTGCTTTGGTAGTACTGGGCCTATGAGTGGGCAGTATCCATCTAACGAGCCTTATCGGTTGAAGTTTCCGGTTGTTACTATTAAAGATATGGTTAAGGCTCAGATGCATCTGTTATCTAAGCTTGGTATTCATAAGTTAGAGGCTATTGTTGGTGGCTCTATGGGGGGTATGCAGGCACTCCAGTTTGCTGTGGATTATCCAAATATTGCAAAGAGTGTAATAGCACTTGCTACAACATATGCTACTCGCCCTTGGACTATTGCATTTAATAAAGTGGCGGTAGAAGCTATACGACGAGACCCCCGTTTTAAAAATGGTAATTATGATAAAGATGACTTTAAAGAACATGGCTTAGATGGGTTGGCTATTGGGCGGATTGCTGGGCATATATCTTACCTTTCGCCTCACTCTATGGATGAAAAGTTTGGTAGAAACTATGTACCAACCGATGGGCTGTTTGAGCTATTTGGTCGCTACGAAGTAGAGCGGTATATGGAGTATAATACTAGCAATTTTGCTAAGATTTTTGACCCACTTAGTTACCTTTATATTGTTAAGGCTATTAATACTTTTAACCTCTCTCGTGGGTATGAGTCTTTGCATGATGCCATTAGTAGGATAAGAGCAGATGTTCATCTTATTAGTTTTAAGGGAGATATGTTATTCTTTCCAGAGGAGATGGCACATTTGGCTAAAATGTTAAAGCGAAACAATCAGCCACATAGCTACACAGAGATAGATAGCGATTATGGGCACGATGCCTTTTTGGTAGAGTTAGATAAGTTTGAAGATATTATAAAAGGGGTTTTAAAGTGAATAAGGTAAGTTTTGAAGAGAAGCTAGAAAAAAGCAAAGAGTTAATAGATAAATTAATGAACCCAGAGATAACATTAGAAGAGAGTATAAAGATTTATAAAGAGGGGTTAGAGAGTATTAAAGAGGCTCAAAAAATGCTTGAAGAGGCGAAGCTAAAGGTAGAAGAGATAAACAAAAATATTAGCGGAGTTGAGTCTTGAAAGAGTTAATGGTTGGTGTGTTGCAACTGCCAACTTTGGGTATGAATGCTACGCGTTTAGAGTTTTATCTAAAAAAGGCGAAAGAGCGAAATTGCAAGCTTTTGCTATTTGGCGAGTATGTATTAAACCACTTTTTTAAAGAGCTTGTAGATATGCCAAAAAGTATGGTAAAAGAGCAGACTGCTTCGCATATAGAGACTCTGAAGCGACTAAGCAAAGAGTACGATATTACGCTAGTTGCCCCTATTGTGGAGATTAAGGGAAACAAGTACTATAAAAAGATTGTTAAAATTTCGCCAAAATCTACAAGTTACTATACGCAACAGATTTTAATAAACTACCCACACTGGAACGAAGAGGCATTTTTTGATAACCCAATAACAACTTTAAAAGAGCCAACAGTTTTTAATATAGAGGGCTTTAAAATAGCGATAATGGCAGGTTTCGAGATACATTTCGACAGGTTTTGGGAGTCGATTCAAAGAAAAAGGGTAGATTTGGTACTATTACCAACTGTATCTACTTTTAGCTCTAAGTACCGCTGGCGAGAGCTTATTTGTACTAGGGCATTTGTAAATAACTGCTACATTTTGCGTGCAAATAGGGTAGGCGACTTTTTAGAAGAAGATACAAGATGGAACTTTTATGGCGATTCTATGCTAGTTAATCCAGATGGAGATATTGATATGAAGCTAGAAGATAGAGAATCTATGTTAATCGAGCCAATATCTAAGTCTGAACTAAGTGAAAGCCGAAGAGGTTGGGGCTTTATGGCTCAGCTTAAAAAACGAGGAGAGCTGTAGTGGAAGGCTACTACTCTCGCCAAATTATGCTTTGGGGCGAAGAGACTCAAGAGGCTTTGGCTAGCAAAAGAGTGCTAATAGTTGGAAGTGGTGGGCTTGGCTGTTCAGTTGCTTTGGCTCTTAGTGGTAGTGGAATTGGTGTTTTGGATATTGTAGATTTTGATAAGGTAGAGATTCATAATATTCACCGACAAGTTTTGTTTAATGGCGATGATGTTGGCAAGTTTAAAGCCGAAGTTGCAGTAGGTAGAGTAAATAAAAGAGCAAGTGGTGTTAAAGCAACAGCTTTTTGTGTAGGTTTTGAAGATTTTATAAAAGAAAATAGAGAGTACGATTTAGTAATAGATGCAACCGATAATCTGTTTGTTCGAGAACAGATAAATGATTTTGCAAAAGAGCATAACATAGCTTGGATTTATGGAAGCGTAGAGGAGTTTAATGGGCAAGCGTGCCTATTTAAAGAGAGTAGCTTTAATATGTTTGCAACTAAAGAAGTAGAGCCAAAGGGGATTACGGCACCGATGGTTATGCAAATTGCATCGTTTGAAGCAAATTTAGCCTTGCGTTATCTTGCCAATTTGAAAGTTGCAAGCGATATTTTTTACTATTTATACTATAATGATGGTGGAGAATTTGAGATAAAGAAGTTTAAACTACCATCTCAATAATTGGAGTAAAACAAAATGGCACCTCCAATGTCATTAATTTAAGGGGTCTATTTGTAAAATGGTATGTTGTAAAACTATACCATAGCTGTCATTCTGAGCGGATGCGAAGAATCTAGTTGAAACGGCTATAAAGCTAAGAGTTTATATCGGCTTTTTGAGTTAGATTCTTCGCTCCACTCAGAATGACGGCGATTGCAAGCTTTAAATTTATTAGAGGTACTCTATAATTTATGGCAGTAAATTTCTTAACTTAGTGGCTTTGGAAAAGCCCTTAATACAAAAGGATAAAAATGAAAAAATTACTAATATTAAGTGTTGTAGCATCTGCATTTTTTGTAGGTTGTACGCAAGAGTCGCAAAATACAATCAGTCGTTCTATCCAAAATTGGACAGGAACAGATGGTGTTTTAGATATTTATGCAGGGAACAAATTGGTTAAGAGATTTATTAAAATTGATAAACTTTCAACTGCTTATGGAACAGAAGACCATAAACCACGCCCATATAGATATGGTTATGGATATGATGATAAAAACTTTAACTTTAAAAGAGATAGAGGAGAAAAAAAGGTTTACTTTGAATTCTCTGATTACTCTACAAGTTATATATTCTATGAAAACGACGAAAATTAAGGAGATTTTATGAAAGTAGTATCAACAAATAAGGCACCACAAGCGATTGGACCATACTCTCAAGCTATGGTAGCAAATGGAATGGTATTTACATCTGGACAAATTACACTAAGTCCTGAGGGTGAAATTGTATGCGACGATGTAGTAGGGCAGTGCGAGCAAGTTTTAAAGAATTTAAGCGAAGTCCTTAAAGAGGCAGGAGCTGACTTAAGCAGTGTAATTAAAACTACAATTTTCTTAAGCGATATGGACGATTTTAAAGCAGTAAACGAAGTTTATGCAAAATACTTCAGCAACCACAAACCAGCAAGAAGTACGGTTGCTGTTAAGACTCTACCACTTAATGTTAAAGTGGAGATAGACTGTATTGCTATGGTTTTAGAGAAGTAAAATTTTCTCTAAGTTTTATTTCTGTGTTTAAACACTAGCACTATTTTTGAATTAAAAAGGTGTAGTGAGGGTATTGCACCTAACGGTTAAGGGCAGCTATTTTTAGAGGTGCTCTTAAGAATTATTTTAATTCTATTTGTATTATAAAGATTATGTTATGAATCAGTTATCGAATCATCATTTTACCTGTAACATTTTTACTCATCTAAACTAGCACTTTTTTGAAACTATACACTCCACTTAAAACTCTTTGTAGATTATTTGTGTCATATTGAAACATTAGTTACGCTTAATTTTAAAATAAAGTAACCTTAAAGTCTAGATTGAGTGATTAATTGTTAAACTTAATTTATTAAATAAAATTACGGAGGAACTTAAATGTCTCAACCAACAATAGTATGGAGCAAAATCGATGAGGCTCCGGCGTTAGCTACTTATTCTCTATTTCCGATAGTAGAGAAGTTTGCAAAAGAAGCTGGAGTAGATGTAGTACAGTCAGATATTTCATTAGCAGGTAGAGTGTTAGCTGCATTTGATTTAGCAGATAACAATTTAGCAAAACTTGGTGAATTGGTTCATAAGCCAGAGGGTAATATTATTAAATTACCAAATATCTCTGCATCTGTAGGACAACTTAAAGAGTGTATTGCTGAGCTTCAAGAGAAGGGTTATGATATTCCTAATTTCCCTGAAAATCCTGAAACAGAAGAGGAAAAAGCTGTTAGAGCTAAGTATAATACATGCTTAGGTAGTGCGGTAAACCCAGTACTTAGAGAGGGTAACTCAGATAGAAGAGCAGCTAAAGCTGTTAAGAAGTATGCACAAGAGCATCCACATAGATTAAAGCCTTTTGCTGATAACTCTAAAGCTTATGTTGACCATATGGAAGAGGGCGATTTTTATGGAAATGAAAAATCTGTTACTATGGATAAAGCTCAAAAGGTAACTATTGCACTTAATGGAAAAGAGTTAAAAACTATCGATGCATTAGAGGGTGAAATTTTAGACGGTACATATATGTCGGCTAAAGCGTTAAGAAAATTCTTGGCTAAATCTATAGAAGATGCAAAATCTAACGGCGTTTTATGGTCT
The DNA here is from genome assembly GCA_015490055.1 of Nitratifractor sp. Taxonomy (GTDB): domain Bacteria; phylum Campylobacterota; class Campylobacteria; order Campylobacterales; family Sulfurovaceae; genus JAADEQ01. Next base: position 4,535 of record WFYP01000249.1, on the reverse strand, counting down.
ATTCACCTTAAAGCTACTATGATGAAAGTAAGTGATCCAATTATGTTTGGTCATGCTGTTGAGATTTTCTTTAAAGATGTGTTTGAGAAGTATGCAGATACATTTGCAGAGCTTGGAGTAAACCCAAATTTAGGTCTTAGCGATATTGAGAAGAAGTTAAAAGGTCATGAAAAAGAGGCAGAAATTTTAGCTGCATTTAAAGCTGCTGTAGAGAGCGACGCTCCAGAGATTGCAATGGTAGATAGCGATAAAGGTGTAACAAACCTACACGCATCTAACGATGTAATTATCGATGCTTCTATGCCTGTTGTTGTAAGAGAGGGTGGTAAGCAGTGGAATAGAAATGGTGATGCTGTAGAGTGTGTTGCTGTAATTCCAGATAGAACTTATGCAACTTTCTATAAAGAGTGTATCGAAGATTGTAAGGTAAACGGACAATTTGATGTAACTACTATGGGTAGTGTATCAAATGTTGGTTTAATGGCACAAAAAGCAGAAGAGTATGGTTCTCACCCAACTACATTTGAGATGCCTGAAGATGGTAAAGTAACTGTAACTGCTGAAGATGGTACAGAGCTTATGAGCTTCGATGTAGAAAAAGGTGATATTTGGAGAATGAGTAGAGCTAAAGATATTCCAATTAGAGATTGGGTAAGATTAGCAGTTGAGAGAGCTAGAATCGAGGGTGTTCCGGCGGTATTCTGGTTAGATGAAAACAGAGCTCACGATGCAAATATGATTAAAAAAGTAAACGAGTACTTAAAAGAACATGACACTGAAGGTTTAGAGATTTTAATAATGGCTCCTAAAGAAGCTATGGCGTACTCTTTAAAGAGAGTAAGAGCTGGTGAAGATACAATCTCTGTTACAGGAAATGTTTTAAGAGATTACTTAACAGACCTTTTCCCAATTTTAGAGCTTGGTACATCTGCTAAGATGTTATCTATTGTTCCTCTATTAGCTGGTGGTGGATTGTTTGAAACTGGTGCTGGTGGGTCTGCTCCTAAGCATGTTGAGCAATTCTTAAAAGAGGGTCACTTAAGATGGGACTCTTTAGGTGAATTTTTAGCATTAGCTGAGTCTTTAAGAATGGAAGCATACAAAAATAAAGATGCTAAAATCGAAGAGATGGTAAAAGCTTTAGATAAAGCAAACGAAGGTTACTTAGGTAACGATAAAGCACCAAGCAGAAAAGCTGGAGAGCCAGATAATAAAGCTAGCCACTACTGGGTTGCAAGATATTGGGCAGAGGCTTTAGCTAACAGCGAAGATAAAGAGTTAGCAGAGAAATTTGCACCAGTTGCAAAAGCATTAGCAGATAACGAAGCTAAAATTTTAGAAGAGTTATTAGCTGTAGAGGGTAAACCAGCTGATATTGGCGGATACTACAAGCCAGATGATGCAAAAGCAGAAGCAGCAATGAGACCTTCGGCTACTTTAAATGCAATTATTGATGCTATATAAGCTACTAACTGTATAGTTTCGAAATCTTAAGAAAATTAAAACTCAATACACTAGCCCAATTAAGGGTTGGTGTGTTACCTAACTGTTATAATAAATTGTTATACTAAAAGGCATCTTTTTATTAGAGGTGCCCTAATCCCCAAATAGTTATGGCAAGGCATAAAATACAATTAAGAGTTAAGATGTTAATTTTTAATTGTGTTTTGCAACTATTTGGGCAAAAGCCTAATGTGGGCGTAAAATAAGGAGCATAAATGGAGAGAAAAAGAGGTAAAAAAGTTACCATCATTGGTGCTGGAAATGTTGGGGCAACTGTTGCTTACTCATTAGCTATGAGAGGTGTTTGTCATGAGATAATGCTAAGAGATAGAAACTCAGACATCTCTATGGGTAAAGCTTTAGATATGAGTCAAGCTGCCAATGTTGCGAGAACTCACACTATTGTAAAAGTGGCTCACGAAGCTAGCGATATGAAAGATAGCGATGTTGTTGTAATTACAGCAGGAAGCCCTAGAAAACCGGGAATGAGCAGAGATGATTTACTAATGATTAATGCAGAGATTACTAAAGAGGTAATTCAAGATGTTAAGACTTATGCACCAGATTCTATAATTATAATGGTATCTAATCCGTTAGATGTTATGACATATGTTGCACTTAAAGAGTCAGGCTTTCCAAAAGAGAGAGTTATAGGTATGGCTGGAATTTTAGATAGTGCAAGAATGGCTCACTTTATTTTTGAAAAAATAGGTTATGGTGCAGGGCAGATTAGAGCAAGTGTAATGGGTGGTCATGGCGACTCTATGGTTCCACTGCCTAAATTCTCTACAGTTGCTGGTGTGCCTTTAACAGATGTTTTAACTGATGAAGAGATAGAAGAGATAGTAGAGAGAACAAAGCATGGTGGAGCAGAGATTGTTGGGTATTTAAAGACTGGCTCAGCTTATTATGCACCAGCAAAAGCTACTGCTTTAATGGTAGAGGCAATTTTAAAAGATACTAAGCAAATTCACCCATGTGCTGTATATTTAGATGGACACTATGGCTATGAAGATGTTGTATCTGGTGTGCCGGTAGCACTTGGTGCAAATGGTGTAGAGAAGCTATTCGAGATGACACTGAGCGAAAAGCAGAGTAAGCAGTTTGAGCATAGTGTAAACACTGTTAAAGAGATGATAGATGTTCTCAAAAAGAATAAATTTTTTAGCTAGGAGGCAAAATGAGAGAGATTGAATATAATGAAGTTGTAGATGCTGTTAAAAATATGATTATCACAACAGCTACAAACTTACCAGAAGATACATATGATGCACTTAAAGAGGCTATGGAGAAAGAGAAATCTCCTGTAAGTAAAGAGGTAATTCGCCAACTGCTAGAGAATGCAGATATTGCAAAAAATGAGAAGAGACCACTGTGTCAAGATACAGGTTTAGCGGTATTTTTTGTAAAAATTGGTGAAGATGTTAAGATAAAGGGCGGTCTGCTTAAAGATGCAATTAATGAAGGTACAGCAAAAGGTTATGAAGAGGCTTATTTAAGAGCTTCTACTTGTGAACCATTTAGCCGTGCTAACTTAAAAGATACACTTGGTTATAACTTGCCTGCAATTATTCACTTAGATATTGTAGAGGGCGATAAAATAGATATTGAGTACGCGGCAAAAGGTGGTGGTTCTGAGAATGTATCTCGTGCTAAAGTATTCCCACCAGCTGCTGGAAAAGAGGGTGTAATTGAGTTTGTAAAAGAGGTAATCAGCGATGCTGGCGGAAACCCTTGTCCTCCAATAACAGTAGGTGTTGGAATTGGTGGAACATTTGAGAAGGCTTGTATTAGCTCTAAGCACGCGCTATTTAGAGATTTAGGTACAGAGAATGAAGACCCAGAGATGGGAGAGTTAGAGAAGATTATGCTTGATGAAATCAACAAATTAGGAATTGGTGCAATGGGAATGGGTGGAACAAAGACTGCTCTTGCTGTTCATATCGAGTCTAACCCTTGCCATATAGCTAGCTTGCCTGTATCTGTAAATGTTCAGTGCCATAGTTCAAGACATACACATATAACTATATAAGGAGAGAAGATGGCTACTTATAATTTAACTACACCATTAACAGAAGAGGATACAAGAAAACTGAAAGCTGGCGATGTTGTAAACTTAAGCGGAGTTATCTATACAGCTAGAGATGCAGCACATAAAAGACTTGTAGATTTAATAGAAGCTGGCAAAGAGTTGCCTTTTGATTTAGAAGGTAGTGTAATCTACTTCGTAGGACCAACACCACCAAAACCAGGCGACCCAATAGGAAGTGCAGGACCAACTACAAGCTACAGAATGGATAGCTACTCTCCAACAATGCTAAAGAATGGCTCTAAGGGGATGATTGGTAAAGGTAAAAGAAACCAAGCTGTTAAAGATGCTTGTGTTGAGTATGGCGGTATCTACTTTGGTGCAACAGGTGGAGCTGGTGCCCTGCTAGGTAAAAAAATTAAATCAGCAGAGGTAATAGCATACCCAGAGTTAGGACCAGAAGCAGTAAGAAGAATAGAGGTAGAAGATTTCCCAGTAACAGTAATCAACGATACATACGGAAACGATTTATACCAAATGGGTAGAGAACAGTACGAAGTTAAAGATTAAGCTCCAACCCTATAATGTGCAGTGTTGATACTGCACATTCCTACTACTATTTCTATTTTTTATTTTACCTTACTTTTAAGATAACTTCAGTTAATTCAAATTCTAATTTTTATCACTTTTATTATTTCTCATTAAATTAAGAAACTTACTCCATAAATTGTAGTAAATTTAAATCTTACAATCGTTGTTATTAAGTTAAGAAATTTAAATCTCATAAAATGAAATAAGTTTAAAGAACAAGGCTAAAAGCTTGCCACTGCGTCATTCTCGTGAAAACAAGAATCTACAATTTAACTTTTTCCCTTTGTTAAATATTATATATAGTGCGTAACTTTAGTTATATACTGAAGTTACGCACTATATACATTATTTAATAGCACAAGAGGGTGCTTAATGTGAATAGTTTTTAATAAAAGCTAGCCAAAGCTAACTT
>WFYP01000248.1 GCA_015490055.1 Nitratifractor sp. | reverse complement strand
ATCTCATACACTGCTGTATCGCTTGGGCACTCTGAGCCTTTTTAACGCACTCCATACCCACTAGAGCTCTATCTATATCGCTTAAAGTCTGTTTTTTGGTAGCTGCGTCCCATTTTCTAATATGTTTACCGTGTTGTCTTGTCATAGTATTTATCTTCTTCTCGCAAGCTTTTGCCTCTTTTAGGGTATCGGCATCGCTTAGGCATTTTTTAGCAAATCTGACCGCTTTTTCTTGCGAGAGAATCTGCTGTTTCATCTGTGGCAACATCGCTACCATAAGGGCATTTTGCAACTATTTTTGTGCACCCGTATTATGGCTATTTGCTCCATTTTTATGTATCGAAGCACCCATATTTTTAAGTGCATTAGCCATTTGCGACATCTCTTGAGCACTTGGCATATTAGCTGGTGCACCTTGGTTTATTTGCCTTTGCACACTTTTGTTCTTTTTAAAATTAGGGAGTTTAAAATCGCTTTTAGATAGCGAAACATCAAATGCTATATCGGTAGCCACCTCTTTATTAACCACTCCCATAACATTAGAGACTACCTTTAGCGTAACCCCTTTATAGATACACTGTTTTACTCCCATAAGCTCCCAAACATCGCAACTGTATCCTAGTATTTTATCGGTGCCAATTTTTTTGCCGCCCATCTGCTTTAGCATAGCTAAACTCTTCTGTTTGATATTGCCGCCACCAGCCATAGATGCACCAACATTTGGAATTTCTGTAATAGTTTTATTGTTAAAATCTGCAACCTTGATACTGTGTTTATCTACTAAGCTTTTAGTGTGTGTTTTGTCAATATGATTACCACCCATACCGCTACGCTTTTCTACCTTCTCTATCTCGGTAAGCGATTTAGCCCCATAGTTGTCAAAAACTAACCTCTTTACTCCGTTTGTTTGCATCTTCATACCCATCATATTGGCAGAACCACTTATTTTATAAGTAATCTTGCCACTTTTAATATCGTACAGGTGCATCGAAGCACCATTTGCAAGCACTAAACCGCCACTTAAAACTAAAAATAATACTTTTTTCATCTCTTGTCCTTTTGTGAATATGGTATTCCATCAAACTCAGGTTATTGTTTTTTACCAAACATTTCAAGCATTTTTTGCATATCTTTAAGCTTCTTAATCTGCTCGTCGCTTAAGCCTTCGATATTAATTACTTTTTCCCCAACCTTAATAGTTTTAGCCTCGCTTTTAGCACTTTTTTGCTCAGTTTTTGCAGGCGTATCTGCTTTAATTTCTGCTTCGTGGTTTTGTGTTAAAAAATCCAAAACAGCACTGTTTTGCTCTTTTGCACTCACTTTTACATTAGCAGTTGCTTTTGCATCTTTTACTTTGTCCTCAATGCTATATGTACCCTCATCAAGTGTTACTTTAAGCTTTTTAGAACAAGGAGCCGTTTTGTCATAAACCAACTCTCCGCTCTTCGCATATATTTCGTAACTTACCCTATCGTTAGGGTTAGAGCATTTAGATTGTAAGAAGAAAGTAGGGAACACCACATCTATTTGTGTTGTCTCTCCAGCTTTAATAACTGCCGGAATATTTTTCTTTTTAAATTTATTGTATTCACAGTCAAGTGTATATTTTCCAATCGGCAACTGTATGGCAGTTTTCTTAGGATCTTTTCTAAGCACACTCATACCCCAATATTTGCTTCTGTCTTCATTATAAACAAAGCAGTATGCATGAACTAATTTTCCGCCTTCAGTCTCTCTTGCTGTGGCATAAATTTTACCCGTTTGCCCCGTAATTACATTTATTTTAGTTAAATTCTCTTCACTTGTAACCTCAACGGGAGTTTTGATTTTATAATGGTGGTAGCTAGTAACTATAATATATTTGCCGGGTGCTACATGCTCTAAGCAAGGCTCTTTTTTACTAGATTCACATAAATGCTCATATTTATCTGCTATTTTACCGCCTATATCTTTGTAAATTTGGTGCAAAGCTTCAACTTTTGTGCTCTCTTTGCTTTCGCTAGCTGTAATTTGAATATTATACTCAAGCTTTTTAGGCTTAGCAATTTCGACCTTTTTAACAACATTTTTTATTGCCTTATTTAAAGCATCTGCATTTTTTGCACTAAAATACTCCCCGCCTGTTGCGTTCGCAATACAAGCTAGTTGTTTATCGGTAGCTTTATCAACATTAAAGCCGATTACATGAGCTACAAAATCTATACCTTGTTTTTTAAGCTCTTTGGCTGTGCCGCAAGGGTCTGGGTCGCAAGTCTCTTTGCCATCGCTTATTAAAATAATAGTCGCTTTATCTTCTGTAAATTTAAGCTCATTAGCGGCTCTTTTTATCGCTCGGCTAATTGGCGTTTTACCCTTTGGCGAAATTGCCATTACACTTTTAACAATTCGCCCCTTATCGACCGCACCTACCGGCACAACACTTTGTATATCGTTACAGTCGCCTTTGCGGCGATGCCCATAAACTGTAAGCCCAAGCTGAATATCCGGATTCCAATTTTTAACAACCTTTTTTAATGCATCTTTAGCAATTTTTATTTTAGGCACACCATTAATCTGCCCCCACATACTACCACTTGCATCAAAAATAATAATAGCACGAGGATTATCTTTTGCCATAACATTAGTAAATAATGCCACCGCGACTATCACAAAACTAAGTAATAACTTTTTCATTTTGCCTCCTTTTGTTTTAAATTATAACAATAAGATATGACAAAGATGTGCTAAATGAAGCTTTTATATAGTTTTGGATAAAATTTTTTATGAAACATTTTTATATAAATTTTTTTTATTCTTTTATATTTATACTCTGTAGCTCGCTATCTGCACAAGATATTGATGTAAATAAAAAAGGAGAAGTTTATATTTTAAAAAATAGTTATATCTATTTTGATACTAAAGATTTAAACTTAACTCAAATACGCATTAGGCATCTATTTAAGCCATATAATAAAGATTATATAAATGTCTCTATGCGAAATGTAGATATATGGATTCGTTTTAAACTCATAAACAGTAGTAATCATAAAGTGAAAAAGATGCTTATCTTAACATCTCCACTACTAGAGAATATATCATTTTATAAGCAGAGTAATTTAAATACGGTACTCTATAGAGGTGTTAATTATCTTAAAAAAGAGCATCATACGCTAGTGCCTTATTATAATATTACAATTCCTGCTCACAGTTTTGAGACATACTATCTTAAAGTAAATTCAAACTGGACTCCAATAGATTTTAGATTAAAATTAGATAGTCATAAACATTTTAAGTATAGAGATAGAGTACAACAATTTATAGATATTTTACTTATCGGCTTTGTTTTAGCACTTATGCTTTATAGTTTTTTACTCTATTTCTATATTAGAGATAAGAGTTATCTTTTTTACAGTTTTTATCTATTTGCTCTTATTTAT
>WFYP01000247.1 GCA_015490055.1 Nitratifractor sp. | reverse complement strand
CCCAATGGCATTGTCGTCTTTTATCTTCCTCTTTCTACTTTAGCACCCCTTAGTTTAACATATTTTTTACATTGTCAAACTTTTTATTTCTTTAGGGTTTTGTATTATACGATGGCAATGGAGCTTCCCTTAGTTATTTTGAATTTTTGTACTCAAATTTGGTATATTTACTTTCAGTAAATCCTACTTTTTGACCATTACCATCTAATCCTGTTGTGTTATATATAATTTTAGTTGGAAAATTGTTACTGTTGTATGTAATTTTATGTTCTATTAAAATTTTTGCACCATTAGTATCTGTTGTTTTTTCTTCAATAATATTATTTTCACTAGCATGCCAATAAATAGATGAGCCAAAAGCTATGTGATTATTGTAGGGTGTTTTATAGCTATCATACTTTCTATCATATGTAACATGGATACTATTTGCATAAGTTTCTTCTATATGCGTAGGATTTTTTCCTGTGTATGTAAGAGTCTGTTCTCTTATTACTTCTTCATTATTGTTACTATCATATGATAAAAATTTAACAATTTTTGGTTTATTGCTACTCCATGCTGTTACTTTTTCTCTATATCTTAGTACTCCACCTATGTATGTATCAAGTCTTGATAACTTGCCGTTAATATAGATGTATTTTGTATCTCTTTTCTCTCCTTGGTCTATGCAGTTTTCACTAATAAGTAAATTTTTATTATTACTTTTATATGTGCAAGTTTCATCAATTTGATCCCCTTTTGCAGTTGAAGAAGATAGTTGATTTTTATTATTATATGTATAAGTAATAGTTTCAAATATATTCCCATTGTCATCATATCTAACCTCTTTATTGAGTAGTTGAGTAGGGGTATTTAATTGTGAATTATCACTACTTCCTCCACATCCTAATAATAACAAAGCACTAAGTGCCAACATTGTATTTCTCATTATATTTTCCTCCTCTAATAGTGTGGTATGTTATTTAGATATGATAACATATAATGATGTAACAATTTTATTTAATAGTAAATAAGTAGTAAAAGTAAGTTTTATATGGATAGATAAGTTTATTAATTTCTGTTAATAAGGGCAGATACCTACCCTTATTAACTTCAGTTATTAATTATATCTTTTCAGAAGGTTTGCTACTGAGTTTTTTTAGCATACCTTTCATAGATTGGTAGCTGTTTAGTGCTCCTAAGTAGGCTCTGGCACTTGATAGCATTGTGTCTATGCTCAATCCGTGCCCAATTACTGCTGGTTCGTCTTGGTTAAAGCTAACTTGTACTGTTACACTAGCTAGGGCGTCTTTACCTTTAGATACAGATTTTACTTTGTAATCCATTAGTCTGCCACTGTGCCCTGTGATGCGGTCGATTGTTTTGAATACTGCATCTATTGTGCCATCTCCAATGCCTGCATCTGTAATCTCTTCGCCCTCTGGTGTTTTTATGGTAACCGCAGCACTTGGTACTCCACCAGTTGAATCCATTAACTGTAAGGCTATTAATTCATAAGCATTCTCTACTGATGTCATATTGCTTGTAACTAAGGCTCTTAAGTCGTCGTCGTAAATGTCTTTTTTCTTGTCGGCTAACTCTTTAAAGCGGATAAATGTTGCATTTAACTCATCTTCGTTTAACTTAAAGCCTAACTTCTCCAACTTATCGCTAAATGCTGCACGCCCTGAGTGTTTGCCTAAAACTAAAGTATCGTCTTTGTTTAAGCCAATCTCTTCTGGCGAGAATATTTCGTAAGTTTGCTTATTCTTTAATACGCCATCTTGGTGGATTCCACTCTCGTGTGCAAATGCATTACGCCCAACTATTGCTTTGTTTGGTTGTGGCTCTATGCCTGTAATGCTTGCAATCATACGGCTAGATGGGTATATCTCTTTAGTATTGATTTTTGTCTCGACATTGTTAAATAAATCTTCGCGTACTTTTAATGCCATTACTATCTCTTCTAAAGCTGCATTTCCTGCACGCTCGCCTAAGCCGTTGATTGTACACTCTACCTGTCTAGCACCACCTTCGATTGCTGCTAAAGAGTTTGCAACTGCTAAGCCTAAATCGTTGTGGTTGTGTACTGAGATAATAGCTCTTTTGCCAATGTGTGCGTGCATTTGGCTTATCATATCTTTTATCTCGTTTGGCATTCTAATACCTACCGTATCTGGTAAGTTAATAGTGCCAGCTCCTGCTTCGATAACTGCGTCGCTTATCTCTTTTAAAAAGCCTATGTCGCTTCGTCCTGCATCTTCGCAACTAAATTCTACATCGGCAACAAAACTTTTTGCTAAAGTTACTGCCTCTACTGCTTTTTTAATAACTTGCTCTGGAGTCATTTTTAATTTGTACTCCATATGTATTGGGCTAGTTGCAATAAATGTGTGTATTCTTTTGCGAGGTGCTGGCTCTATCGCTTTTGCTGCCTCTGTGATGTCTCGCTCTAATGCTCTTGCAAGCGAGCAGACTGTGCTGTTTTTTACCACTTGTGCAATTTTGTTAATTGCATCAAAATCTCCTGGGCTTGCTGCTGCAAAGCCAGCTTCTATAACATCTACACCCAAACGCTCTAACTGTGTTGCGATTTGGATTTTCTCTTTTGTGTTCATAGAAGCACCTGGGCTCTGCTCGCCATCTCTTAATGTTGTGTCGAAAATTATAATTTGTTCTTTGCTCATTTTGTTATACCTTGTATTGTTTAAATATTTTGTTTAGAATAGCTATTTGTGGGTCGTAAAAAGTTACGCGCAGAGCAGGAGGATAGACGAAGCTTTATTGAAAAATGTTTTTACTGACGAAATAGTGTAGTACATTGTCTATCCTTATTAATAGTTTTGATTAGAACTCTTGCTAAATAGATAAGTTTGCAAGAAGTTTTAGTAAAATTTGCTTTAAGCTTTTGGCTTTGAGCCCTAAGCTTTTGAGATATTGTAGCAAAAAGCACTTAAAATTAACCAAAATTTAAACTAATTAACATATAATTGCACTCAATTTTTACTGTCTCGCATCGGGCGTTGCAGTGGATTCAACTTCGAAAGGGAAACAATGAGAAAAGATATTCATCCAGAATATATGGATTGTAATGTAACTTGTGCTTGTGGTAATAAGTTTGTAATTCAAACTATCAAGCCAGAGATGTCGATAGATATTTGTAACGAGTGTCACCCATTCTTTACAGGTTCTGAAAAAGTTGTTGATACAGCTGGTCGTATTGACAAATTTAAGAAAAAATATAAACTTTCTTAACAAAAAGGGCTTTGCCCTTTTTGAGCTTAGTGCTTAAAACTTAGTACTTAAAGCTTTTAAATATGCTTACTTTAATTCCCACTCCAATCGGAAATATTAACGATACAACACTTAGAACTTTAGAGCTTATAGAGTCTTGCGAACTTATTTTATGCGAAGATACTCGTGTAACTAAACAGCTTTTAAAGATATACCAAGATAGATTAAATCTTAACTTGCCAAATGTAGATATAATCTCTTTTCATGAGCATAATGGCAAAGAGCGCTTAGGGCAAATTGGCGAAAAACTAAAGAGTTTAAATGTTATATATATGAGCGATGCAGGAATGCCTGTAATCTCTGACCCTGGGCAGCTGCTAGTAGAGTATTGTCAAAACGAGGGCATAGAATACGATGTCTTACCAGGAGCTAGTGTAGCACCGCTAATATATGCAGCAAGTGGCTTTAAGAGTGGTAAGTTTTATTTTTATGGTTTTTTACCAAACAAGGGCAAAGAGCGAAGCGAAGAGTTAGCAAAAGTGCTAGCAAACGGCTTAGATACAATAATTTATGAAGCTCCACATAGAATTGTAAAATTAGTAGAGCAAATTTGTGCAATAGATGAGAATAGAGAACTTTTTGCAGCAAAAGAGCTTACAAAAAAACATCAAAAATTTTATAAAATGTCTGCTAAAGAGTTGCTAGAGAAGCTACAAAACGACTCCACAAAAGGCGAGTGGGCAGTTGTAATAGAGGGCGTGTATAGCGACACTAAAACTCTAAGTCTGCACGATATACAAAACTTAGACCTACCACCAAAACCAAAAGCTAAACTTTTAGCCAAACTAACAGGCAAGAGTATAAAAGAGTGCTACGAGACATTGCAGGATAAAAGATAATATTCTTAAAAACTTTTGTAGGGTGCGACCTATGTGTCGCACCGCTAGTTTCAACTTCTTAAAATATTTACCACTATTAATTTTAATGGTAATTTGAACTAGCGGGGCAACACATAGGTTGCCCCCTACAATTCCATCTGCTAAGTAAAATTATTTTTAAATATTTGGCTAAGAATTTAGCTAAAAAAGGGTAAAATCTCTTATGATTATTTACGGAAAACAGACATGTCTATATGCTTTGAGCAAGCATAGTTCTAAAATAGAGACGATATACCTTAATAAACTCTCTATTTTACCAAAAGATTTACTGAAAAAATATGGCTCGAAAATAAAAACTATCGAAAATAAGTGGGCTCAAAAGATGGCGAAAAATGGTAACCATCAAGGTATTTTAATAGATATGCAAGAGCCAGAAGCTCCAAGTGTAGAGAGTGTAAAAAATAGTGATTATATACTTATTTTAGATGGTTTAACGGATGTTGGCAATATTGGGGCGATTATTAGAAGTGCTTATGCTTTGGGTGTAGATGCAGTAGTCGCCACAGGGGTAAGGCAGTTAAATATACCCGCCATTGTGCGAACCAGTTCTGGAGCAGCACTTGATATGATGCCAATAATTCAGAACAATATTTTAGACCTTTTTAATGAGCTCTCACAAAGAGGCTTTAAGATTTATGGTGCAGATTTAGATGGTAAGCCTTTGCAAGAAGCTGAGTTTGCACAAAAAAGGGTTTTGGTTTTAGGAAGCGAAGATAGAGGTATCTCAAAAAGAGCAAAAGCGAAGCTTGATGAGGTTTATAAAATAGAGATGTCAAGAGATTTTGACTCTCTTAATGTTAATGCGGCAGCAGCAATATTTTTACATAGGATGAGTTATGCTATTAAATGATAATGAGTATTCATTAAAAACTATATCAGAGAAAACAAATATAACATTAGAAAATTTAGAGAAGATAAAAGAGAAAGATTGGGCACACTTTAAAAAGCCACAACTTAATGGTTTATTAAGTATTATAGAGAGAGAATTTAATGTAGATTTATCAGATTTAAAAGCAGAAGCCAATGCCTATTTTAAAGAGCATCATAATAAAGAGCCAGAGTGTCCTATAGATATGGTGGATGCTGCAACTGTTGGTGGTGGCGGAAATAGATTTTTAAGTAATCTTATTACTGTAATATCTTTATGTGCAGTTGGGTATGCAGGTTGGTACTATTTTGTGGAGAGTAAAAAACAAAATATTGTAGATACGAATATAACTACTTATGAAAAAGATAACGGAATGTTTAAAGATACAATAAACTCTGCTAAGCACATATTGGGTACAACTAGCGATAGTAATAAGACTAAAAGTAAAGATAATAGTCAAAATCAGCAAAAGCCTAAGCAAGAGACAATTTCACAAGATAGTAAAGATGTAGTGGGTGATTCTAACAAAGAATTAGCCACAAAAGAGACGGCTAAAATAGAATCTAAAAAGTTCGATATAACAACGATAAATCAAGATAAAGAGTCATCTACTAAAAAAGAGAATGAGAGTAATACAGTTATTAAGCAAGATAGTAATGCAAATAATGCAAATGTTGAGGCTAATAATACAGTAAATAAAGATAGCGAAGCAAAATCTGAAGCAGATAAATTACTTAAAGAGTTGGATACAAATAGTAGTTCGGTTGAGAATAACGAAGATAATACTACAACAGATGTAAGTAGCGAAAGTAATAGTAGTGTTGCAAATATAACAAAAGCTACAATTAATTTAAAATCAAAAAGACTTTGGCTAGGAATTTATGATTTAACAACGCATAAAAGAATAACTAAAACTATTAAAAAGCCATTTACTTTAAATATTGGTGAAGATAAATTCGCAATAGTAACGGGGCATAATCGCTTCGAAATAGCCACGAATAATGGTGTTAAAACATTTGCTAAAAAGGGTAAAGTTTATTTTACTATAGATAAAGATGGAATAAAGCAGTTGGATAGAAGAGAGTATAGAAAAGTTACAAAAAGAAGAGCTTGGTAAGTTAAGGATAAGATATGTTTGAAGAGATAAGATTTAATAAAATAGATAGATTGCCAAAGTATGTTTTTGCTCAAGTAAACGAGCTTAAAATGGCAGAGAGAAGAGCGGGGGCTGATGTTATAGATTTTTCTATGGGTAACCCTGATGGTCCTGCATTTAAGCCAGTTATAGATAAGCTTATAGAGTCTGCTCAAAAGCCACATACTCACGGCTATAGTGCAAGCAAGGGTATTTATAAATTAAGATTAGCAATTTGTAAGTGGTACTTAAGAAAATACAATGTAGTGCTAGACCCAGATACAGAAGCAGTTGCAACAATGGGTTCTAAAGAGGGGTATGTGCATTTAGTACAAGCTATTACGAATCCGGGCGATACTGCGATTGTGCCAGACCCAACTTATCCAATTCATTCGTATGCATTTATTTTAGCTGGCGGAAATGTGCAAAAGATGGAGCTAACATTTAACGAGCAAAATTTTGAAGTTGATGAAGATAAGTTTATAGAAGATTTAGAGTATGCACTGAAAAACTCTCAGCCTAAGCCAAAATATTTGGTTGTGAACTTTCCACATAATCCAACAACAGCAACTGTTACGCTTGATTTTTATGAGCGTTTAGTAGAGATTGCAAAACGAGAGAGATTTTATATAATTAGCGATATTGCATATGCAGATATTACATTTGATGGATATAAAACACCATCTATTTTGCAAGTAGAGGGTGCAAAAGATGTGGCAGTAGAGAGCTTTACATTAAGTAAAAGTTACAATATGGCAGGTTGGAGAGTTGGTTTTATTGTGGGTAATCCTAAACTTGTTGGTGCTTTGCAAAAGATAAAATCTTGGCTAGATTATGGTATGTTTACACCTATTCAAGTTGCAGCTACTGTCGCTTTAGATGAGTATGAAAATTTGGTAGATGAAATTGTAATTCCTAAGTATAAAAAGCGTAGAGATGTTATGATAGAGGCATTTAAAAATGCAGGTTGGGAGCTTGGAAAACCGAGTTCTAGTATGTTTATTTGGGCTAAAATTCCAGAAATTGCTAGAGATATGGGCTCTTTAGAATTCTCTAAAGATTTGCTTCTAAAAGCTCAAGTTGCAGTAAGCCCAGGAATTGGTTTTGGTAAGTATGGCGATGAGTATGTAAGAATT
The DNA here is from genome assembly GCA_015490055.1 of Nitratifractor sp. Taxonomy (GTDB): domain Bacteria; phylum Campylobacterota; class Campylobacteria; order Campylobacterales; family Sulfurovaceae; genus JAADEQ01. The sequence goes on along the minus strand of WFYP01000247.1, from coordinate 2,442 downwards.
GCATTGATAGAAAACGAAAAGCGTATTCGCCAAGCTGCAAAAAATATCAAGCACTACTTAGCAGAGTTAAAAAAGCAAAAGCAAGATGGGGGAGAGTAGATGATAAAAATAGGTATAATAGGTGTTGGAACTGTTGGGCAAAGCGTTGCTAATATATTGCAAGAAAATAGCGACATAATAAGTGCTAGAGCAGGTGTAGATATTGTACCAATTATTGGGGCTGTTAAATCATTAGATAAAAAAAGAGATGTAAATATTAAGCTTACCGATAACCCTTTAGATGTTGTAAATGACCCAGAAGTAGATATTGTTGTAGAGCTTATGGGTGGAGTAGAAGAGCCGTATGAGTTGGTGAAAAAAGCATTAGAGAATGGCAAGAGTGTAGTTACTGCAAATAAAGCTCTGCTTGCATACCACCGATATGAGTTGCAAGAGATAGCAGGCGATTTACCACTATTTTACGAAGCTAGTGTAGCTGGTGGAATACCTATTATTGGGGCACTTAGAAATGGACTTAGTGCTAACCATATCGAAAGCATTGTTGGTATTCTAAACGGAACTTGCAACTATATGCTAACAAAAATGATAAACGAGGGTGTAAGTTACGATGAGGTACTAAAAGAGGCACAAGAGTTAGGCTACGCTGAAGCCGACCCAACTTTTGATGTTGGCGGTTTTGATGCTGCTCATAAATTGCTTATATTAGCTTCTATCGCATATGGAATCGATGCAAAGCCAGAAGATATTTTAATAGAGGGAATTGAGCATATAAGTAGTAGCGATGTAGAGTTTGCAAAAGAGTTTGGCTACGAAATTAAGCTATTAGGAATCGCTAAAAAAGGCGAAAATGGAGCAGAGATTAGAGTACACCCAGCAATGGTTAAAGCTAGCCACCCAATAGCAAAAGTAGATGGTGTTATGAATGCTGTTAGCGTAGTAGGCGATAGAGTAGGACAGACAATGTTTTATGGTCCTGGAGCTGGCGGAGACGCAACAGCAAGTGCAGTAATTGCCGATATAATCGAAATAGCAAGAGGAAACAGAGGCCCAATGCTAGGCTACAAAAAAGGCTTAGAGAGTGGACTTAAACTATTAGATACAAAAGATATAGAGTCTAAATATTACTTAAAAATAAAAGTAATAGACCAACCAGGAGTACTAGCAGCTGTAACTTCAGCACTTAGCGACTGCAGAATATCTATCTCTTCAGTACTACAAAAAGATTCAAATGTAGAGAGTAGAGTTAGACTGCTTCTAACAACACATATTTGCAAAGAGGCAGATATAACTAAAGCTATAGCTAAGTTAAAAGAGTTAGAAGCAGTTGGTGATAATGTTAGTATGATGAGGATTGTTGAGTAGTTATTAATGTTCCCACCTGTAGGGGACGACCTGTGTGTCGTTCCGCCAATTTAAACGGCAATATATGTTTTCCCCCTACAATGCTATTAAGTTAAGGATTCCATATCCATTTCTTGGCTTTAAACTCAAAGCCGAAAGCTTAAAGCTTGCTATTTCGTCACTCCCACAGAAGTGGGAGTCCACGATTTTAACTACCTAAAAGTTGAAAAAATACTTTTTCGGCAGTTTAAACTGTGGATTCCCGTTTTCACGGGAATGACATGGTGGCAAGCTTTTGGCTTTAAGCTTTAAGTTTAGTGCATTTTATGGAGTTAAAATTCTTAATTTAATGGCAATGCCCCCTAATCTAATATATAATTTCTTTATACAAAAAATGATATTTATTTTTAGAGATGCCCTTAACTTTAGTTGGTAATTTTTTTAGCCATTTGAACTTGCGGGCAGACACACAGGTCTGCCCCTACAGGTTGGATACACCTTGATTGTTTTTATTCGTAGGGGGATGACCTATGTCTCGTCTCACTAAGTAAATTGGCTATGGATGTTATTTTTATTCCTATAAAATATCTATGATATGAAGTAGCGGCATAAAGCAGACAAATGAAAAAAATAGCAAAATAAGTAGAATAAGTATAAATTTTATGGGATTTTTATCACATAGCACATAAGTAGTTGTATCTGTGTGTTTAAGTTTGCCACTTTTAATACCACTGTAAATACTCTTTAAAAGCCATAATCCATAAATGAAAACTATGAATGATATTAAAAATCTTACAATAAGCATACAAAGCCTTTAATGGTTTCGGAAAATTGAATATAGTTTAAAGCTGTTATTGCTAGCTTACCTACTTATATATACATACGTATACTTAAAATTACATATAATAATATAATAGTTATGAATACCGCAAGTAGAACTTTAACAGTTCCCTTAAGGAAATCTCTAATAATATTTTCACTCTTTTTTGCTTCTTTTATCTTCTTTAATAGTAATAGCAATAGAAATATCATCAGAACAACAAAGGCAACAATATCAGTGTTGTGTTTAATGTATCCGTATATATATGGTAAAGTTATTGT
>WFYP01000246.1 GCA_015490055.1 Nitratifractor sp. | reverse complement strand
GTAATGTAATGGGATTGAGTAGTAGTTAAACTAACATAATATAGTAGTAAGAATAACTCAGCTCCCAGTTATGGAGCGGGTGACCGGATTCGAACCGGCGACAACCTGCTTGGAAGGCAGGAGCTCTAGCCAGCTGAGCTACACCCGCAGTAAAAACGATGGTGGTGAGAGGAGGATTCGAACCTCCGAAGGCGAAAGCCAGCAGATTTACAGTCTGCCCTCGTTGGCCACTTGAGTATCTCACCCCAGTTATTACTGGTCAAACACTGATATTTTAAAAATTAATGGAGCTGGTGAAGGGACTTGAACCCCCGACCTGCTGATTACAAATCAGCTGCTCTAGCCAGCTGAGCTACACCAGCACCGAAAACTTTGTGCTTCCAATCAAATTGGACTGCAATTATAGTCACTTAAACCTTAAAGTTTTATTAAACAACAATAAAAAAATAAAAAAAATACAATTTATTTTCAATAATTAAAAATACAGGGACCTCCATTGCCAATAAGTTAAGGATTCTATATTCATTTCTTGGCTTTAAGCTCAAAGCCGAAAGCTTAATGCTAGCCACTTCGTCACTCCCAAGGAAGTGGGAGTCCACGATTTTAATTGCCTAGAAGCTAAAAAAATACTTTTTCGGCAGTTTAAACTGTAGATTCCCGTTTTCAGAGATTGTGAGAAAACTTGATATTTCTTGGAAGTTAGACTTTAGTCTCACAAAATTATACCAATAAATAGTGGTAACTATATGAGGCTGAAGCCTCATTTTCATTTTTTTCTAAGTTTTTTCACAGTCTCTCGTGGGAATGACAGAGGTGGTAGATTATAAATTTTATATAATAATTGATTCTATTAAATGGCTATAGAACCCCTATCTTAAAGGCTTTGATTACAAGTTTAAAATTCAAAGCTAAAAGCTTACTGTATTTTATGGAGCTAAAACTTTTAATTGCATTAAAGATAGCTTTTAGCTATTTCTATAATCTATCTACTCCACCTACTACTTTGCCAACAACTCTAACTTCATCTGGTGCCATAACTTCAGTAGAGTATAATTGATTATCTGAAATTAACTCTATAGAACCATCTACTTTTCTATTTAGTCTTTTTATAAATAGTCCACCTGGAGTAGAAACTACAAAAATACCATCTCTGCTGATGCTATTTTTTTCTCTATCTATAAATACTATTGAACCATTTTTAAGAGTAGGTTCCATCGATTCACCATCTACATGAATTGCTTCAATTTTTTTTCTAGATAACTCTTCATCACATATGTTTCCATAAAAGTTTTTAATCAAAATCTTATCTACCGTAATATCTTTATAATCTTCACCAAAACATTCTGAACCACCACCTGCACTAGCTCTAACATTAGAAAAATATTTAACTTGAAAGAATTTTTCTGTTTCCTCAACAAGCATACCTGCAGATTGGTCGAAGAAAATCCAGTTTATGCTTATTTTTCGTCTTGCACAAAATTCCATTAACTCTTTATATGGAATTGCACCTCTCTTTTTCATTGTTGCAAATGTTGCTTGTGATATACCTAATTCAGATGCTACATCTTTATCAAATACTTTTCCACTTTCACTCTCACTAGAGATAATATCTTTTACTTTCTCTATTATTTCGTTAAAATTGTTCATAACCCTTCCTTTGTGTAAAATTATATTAGAACCCTGGGTGAGCTTTGCAGATACAATATAAAATTATATCCACAAAGCTCACTAAATTTAAAAGATGAATGTATCTATCTCTTCACCTATATCTTTATTTCCATCATTTTCTGATGTTATTGTTAATGCACATTTACCAAGCATATTGGTCATTATTGCACTTGTACCATTTTTTTTACCATTAAAATCTACATACAACTTACCATCGTTTATTGAGTAATTAGCTGGTGTAAATTCTGTTTTTTTACTCTTTTTTATAAACTTAGATTTTAATATAGCTTTCAAAATCATAGGTTCATAATCAGTATTCATATATTTATAAAGAATAGGAAGTAGATAAACTAGTGCTGTAACGGTAGAAGAATAGGCAAAACCCGGAAGTGCTAAAATAACTTTATTATCAACTTTTGCAACCATAATATGTTGTCCAGGTTTTATAACTACCCCTTTAAAAAGTACTTCTGCACCAAGCTCATCTCTTACAACATCTTTTACAAAATCAAAGTCTCCAACGCTAACACCACCTGTACTAACTATAATATCAGCTTGTTCTAGTGCTTCTTTAAAAACTTTTTTAATATTTTCAACATTGTCTCCAATACAGCCAAGCTGTATTGGAGTAGCATTATGCTTTTTTACAATGGCTTCTATTGTATAGTTATTAGAGCTTCTAATTTGACTTTTTTTAGTTTGCTCTTCACCCAAATCAAGAAGTTCACTACCGGTAGCTATAATTGCCACTCTTGGTGGCTGATAAACTTTAACAGTTACATAATTTAATGAAGCAAGTACTGCAATTTGAGCAAAATCTATTTTAGTACCTTTTTTAATTAAAACTTCACCCTCTTTAAAATTTTCTCCAATCTCTCTTACGCTAAAAGCGAATGGAACCTCTTCGTTTATTACTATTTTATCTCCATTAGCAGTAACATTCTCTATAGGTATCAATGTATCACTATCCAACGGCATAATAGAACCAGTAAATGTTTTTATAACCTCACCAGAAGTTAATGTTAATATTTCATCTGCACCGGCAGGATTAATAGCTGAAATTTTTAACTCTTTTAGTGCTTGGTCTTCATGTTTTAATGCATAACCATCCATTGCAGATGTTGGGTATTCCGGAGAGTTAAAACTAGCTACAATATCTTCAGCCAAATATAAATTTTGTGCATCCATTAAAGGTAGTTCTATAATATCTTTTGGTTCTATATCTATAGAGTTAATAATTTCTAAAGACTCTTTATAACTAATCATTTAATTGCTCTCCTTTACTAAAATACCTGCTCCACTCATTGGAGTACTTCTATCTTTGGCGTAAACTCTTTTTCCATCTATAACATCATACTTCCAAATAGGAGCATTCGCTTTAAAATCCTCTACAAACTCATCTATAAGATCTAATGCAACTCTTCTTTTCGGAGAGATAACAGCACTTATATATGAACTTTTATTAATAGGTACATCTCCAATAGAATGTGCCATCTTAACAATAGCCCCTTGCTCTTTTGCTCTTTTTTGCCAAGCCTCGAACCAAGTTTTTAAGATAGGTTTATAAATATCAAAACTTAAAGCTTCAATACCATTTTCTTCTCTTATTGTGCCAATAAAAGTAATAAATGCACCATAATTTAGATTATTTGTCTCTTTATACCATTTAGATGTAATTTCATCTACATTTAATGGTTCACTATGCAGTTCCAAATCAACCCCCACAAACTGGTGGTAAAATAGATATTTTATCACCATCTTTTAACTCGTAATTTATATCTGTAACAATTACATCATTTACAGCTACAGCTGAATTTATAGCCCAATCTTTTAATTCATTAGAATTTTTCATATAGATAGAAAGCTCTTTTAAAGATTTAATATCCATCTCTATAGAATCCAATCCAATCGGACCTAAAAATTCAACTTTTACCATTTATTACCTACTTTTTATATTAAACATATATTTTGTACTGTTAATTATATTAGTAAACTCTTTAGTAAATCTTAAAGTTTTGTTCTTATTTCTTAATATCAACAAAAAAACTGTCATATTGTCATATTTTTTGTTACTTTTCGTGCACTTTTAACTTTAAAACCATATATTCTTATAATTCTGTCTCTTATACACAT
>WFYP01000245.1 GCA_015490055.1 Nitratifractor sp. | reverse complement strand
ATATAAAATATTGAAAAAAGTCAATATTTTGCTGAAATGCTTATAAAAGAACATAAATAGGGTAAATTTTAATTTTCTTAATTTTTAATAGTATGGGGTAGGGTAAATATTTTTAATTACTTTATTATGGCATTGGAAAGTAGTAAATTTAAAGAGTAGAAGTTAAAAATCTTTAATAAAAGTTACTATAAGTGTAGAATTTACTAAAAATTGCTTATAATAATAATTATTTATTGAAATCTCTTTTTACTATAAAAATAATATGTTAGAGTAATAGTAAGAAATTTACTCTTAAAAATTCAACTTAAATTGTATGTTTAGTGCTTGGTGAGTAAAAAGTTTTAAGGAGCTGTGGTGAAAGATAAAAAAACTGTTATAACTTATGGTACATACGATATGTTACACGAAGGACATATGAGACTTTTAAAGCGTGCAAAAGCTTTGGGAGATTACTTAATTGTTGGAGTTACTGATGAGAATTATGACCGTTCTCGTGGCAAGTTAAATGTTGTGCAGAGTACAAAAAAGCGGATGAAAGCTATAGAATCATTAGATTTTGTAGATAAAGTTATTTTAGAGACTCATAAAAATCAAAAAGTTGAAGATATAAAGAAGTATGATGTAGATATTTTTGCTATTGGTGATGATTGGGCAGGTTTTTTTGACTATTTAAGTGAATATACGCATGTTGAGTATTTGCCACGAACCGAGGGAATATCTAGTACGCAATTAAGAGAGAAGTTTGATTTAATTAAAATGGGAATTGTCGGACTTGGTAGAGATACACAGGCATTTATTGATGCAGCAGAGTTTGTATCTAATGTTAAAGTAAATCGTATATATTCGCCAGATTTTTTGGCAGTAAAAAAGTTTACTAAAAATAGCAAAACAGTAAAATATGGGCATGATAATTACGATGAGTTTTTAGATACATCAATTTCGGCTGTCTATATAGATACAAAATTAACAGAGCATTATAAATTAATTAAAAGAGCAATAGAGGCAGGCAAACATGTATTATGCGAGAACCCATTAGCTCTTGATAAAAATGAGTTAAAAGAGCTTTTAATGCTAGCAAAAAAGCGAAAAGTACTTTTGCTATCGGCTCTAAAAACAGCATTTCTTCCAGCCTTTAATCAACTCTTAAAAGAGATAAATAGTGGAGTTATTGGAGAGGTTAAAGAGGTTAGGGCAACTAGAACTTCGCTATATAAAGAGAAAGATTATCCAGACAGTTTTATGCAACAGGGTGCTACAAATATATTATCATCTTATCCCTCTTTGCTAGTAAATAAAGTTTTAGGAAAGAGTAAAAACCTTACATTTTTTGACCAAGGTGAAGATGGGTATGATGTCTCTAATTTAATTATAAGTAAACATAAAGATGGAGCTATTGGCGTTTCGAGAGTGGCAACTGGTATTAAGTCGGAGGGAGATGCAGTTATCTCTGGAACAAAAGGTTATATCTATATTCCTGCACCTTGGTGGCTAACGAAAAAGTTTTATATTCGTTTTGAAGATGAGCATAAGTCTCAAGTCTTTAACTATGAATTTGAGGGTCGTGGACTTCGTTATATGATTGCTGAGTTTGCCTCTTTAATTCAGAGAGGAAAACGAAAATCTAAAATGCTAACTCCATCAGATATGATAGGAATTAATAGAGTACTTTTAGAGTATAATGAGCGTAAGTTAAAAGAGAAAAAGAGTAAAAAAGCAAAGGGGAGCAGATGATATATGAAGATTACTACATCTTTACACCAGGACCTGTAAAGATGCCTAAAGAGGTATTAGAGATTGGAGCAAAACAGACACCATATTTTAGAAATAGTAAATTCTCGGAAGTAACATTTGAATGTGAGAGAGCTTTACTAAAACTTGTCAATGCACCAAAAGGCTCTAGGGTTATCTTTTTAACGGCTTCTGGGACAGCTGGTATGGAGGCTGTTGTAATGAATTTGTTAAACAAAGATGACAATGCATTAGTGGTAAATGGCGGTGGTTTTGGTGAGCGATTTGTAAAAATTTGTAAAACGCATAAAATTCCTCATAAAGAGTTTAAAGTTGTAAATAGTAACTTGACAAATATTGAAGTAGAAGCTCCCAAGGGAGAGTATAACTCGCTTATAGTCAATGCACATGAGACATCAGTAGGGCATTTGTATGATTTAAATGCTATGGGTAAGTATTGTGCAAAAAATGATATGCTATATATAGTAGATGCAATCTCTATGTTAGTAACAGACCCACTTGATATGCAAACAAGTGGAATAGATGTTGTTATTGCTAGTTCTCAAAAGGGTTTAGCACTTCCTCCTGGGTTATCTATGGTTATTTTATCTCCAAAAGCTTTAGATAGAGTTAGAGATATAAATAGTCTATATTTTAATTTTAAAGACTATTTAGACAATGGAGAACGAGGGCAGACACCATATACGCCAGCAGTTACAATTATGCTACAACTTGAGGCTAGATTAAAGCAGATAGAGCGTTTAGGTGGAGTAGATGCGACTATTAAAAATGCAAAAGAGGTAGCAGAGTATTTTAGAGAGAGTATAAAAGATTTACCACTAAAGCCATATACTCCATATATGCCAAATGCTATGACAACACTTACCCCTACCGATGGAAAGTCGGCAATGGATATTGTAAACGACTTAGAAGAGAGATATAAAGTTATGGTATGCCCTAATGGCGGTGAGCTTAGAGATAAAATTTTTAGAGTCTCACATATGGGAGATATGACTAAAGAGTATACAGATGTATTGATTAATGCACTATATGATTACTACAATATAGAAAGAGTCAAATGATAGATTTAAAAGATTTAAGAGCAGCACAACTAATTATGCTAGATATGCTAAAAGAGTTTGACTCTATTTGTAGCAAGCATAACTTACGCTACTGGTTAGATTCAGGCACACTTTTAGGTGCAGTAAGGCATAAAGGCTTTATACCTTGGGATGATGATATCGATATATCTATGCCTATAGAAGATTATAATAAGTTTTTAGAACTCGCTTGCAATGAGCTATCTGGAGATATATTTTTACAAACAAAACAGAGCGATAGAGAGTTTAAATTCGATTACGCAAAGCTTCGCTCCAATAGAGCCTATATTGTAGAGTTTCACGAAAAAGATAGAAAGGTAAATTATCATCAAGGTGTTTTTGTAGATATATTTCCTATGCTAACAATAGAGAAAACTCAAGAGAATTTTAACCTTTACGAAGAGCTTTTCAAAGAGCTTAGAGCCAACTCTGCTATCTCTTTACATACACCAAATGGAGTTGATAATCCAAAGAGAAGAGAAGAGTTAATAAAGCTATTTGAGCTTATGCATCAAGGCTGGAAGAGAGATGATACAGTAATTGTTTACTCAGGCAAAATGCCAGATTTAGCAGCGTGGTTTGATTTTAAAGAGATATTTCCATTAAAGAAGATAGAGTTTGAAGGCTTAGAGTTTTTAGCTCCTAAAAACCCACAACACTACTTAAGCCAAGTATATTCGTTTAACTATATGGAGATTCCTCCAAAAGAGAAACGCACTATACACGCTTTTGAAATAGGGTTTAGTTAGTTAAAGAGAATATATAACTTTGATACTTATTGATAAACTCTTTTATCAATATTGTATCTAAATTACTACGGCTTGTAGTGACTAATATATTATCTATATCGGCTGCTAACTCTTTATTGTTTAGTTTATTAAGCTCTTGCTTTAATTTACTTAGTAGAGACTCTAATTGAGTTACCTGCTTGTTGTTTGCATACTTCTCTATAAGAGCATCTACATCTTGGTATAGTGCTAAAAACTCTTTAATATCATCTTTGCTAGCAACTTGATTATTAGTTTGTAAATATCTATTTAAGAGAGTCTCTATATCCTCTTTTTTGAATGGTTTAGGAAGGTAAGAGTCAAAACCTGCAAGGAAAATATTACCAATAGATTGATTATCCATAGAGAAAGAGCTATGAATTGCAATAGGTATGTGTTTATAGCGACTATCTGCTCTTATAAGTTTTACTACTTCATATCCATCTAACTCTTCTAAATTATTATCTATAATAACTAAATCAGCACCATATTTTTCTAATAACTTTATAACTTCTTTACCATTTTTTGTACTAAGTATATCAAGATTATACTCTTTTATTAT
>WFYP01000244.1 GCA_015490055.1 Nitratifractor sp. | reverse complement strand
GTGTTAAGTTTAATAATAAAAAAATTTCTAAAAAAAATATTAATAAAGATTTTAGAAAGAGTGTTGGAATTTTATTTCAAAATCCAGATAGTATGATTTTTAATCCGACTGTAAAAGATGAGATTGCTTTTAGTTTAAAAGAGTTTAATATGGATAATATTAGTACCAGAGTTGAAAGCATAGCTAAGAGTTTGGATATAGAATACCTACTAAACAAAAATCCATTAAATTTAAGTGGTGGAGAGAAACAAAAGCTTATGCTTGGCTCAATTTTAGCTTATGAACCAGAGCTACTTTTGCTAGATGAACCAACAGCTTCCGTTGATCCACGAACAAGTGGATGGATAATAGATATGCTTTTAGAGATTGAAAAAACAGTCATTGTAGCGACTCACGATTTATCTTTTGCGTATGAAATTAGTGATAGAGCTATAGTCTTAAATGAAAATCACCAAATAATTTTTGATGGAAAAATAGATATACTTTTTGAAGATTTAGAACTTTTAATTAGAGCTAATTTAATTCATAAGCATAAGCATAAACATAAAAGTTTTATTCATTCACATTATCATAAACATTTTTAAAGGAGAATAATATGTGTACAGATTGCGGATGTAGTATAGGTGGAGCAGAAGGGGCAGGGCATAGCCATCATCATGAAAACAGTCATGAGCATCAAGCAGCTCATGAGACACTGCACCATAACCCACAGCTTAATGATGAAAAAACAATTTCAGTAATAAAGAAGATTTTAGATAAAAATGACCATGAAGCGTCGCACAATAGAAGCCATTTAGAGAGTGCTGGAGTTTTAGGTATAAATTTAATGAGTAGCCCAGGTAGTGGTAAAACTACGCTTTTAGAGTATTTAGCTGATGTTGCAGATTTTAACTTTGCAGTGGTAGAGGGTGATTTAGAGACAAACCGAGATGCCGATAGATTAAAAGCTAAAGGCATAAATGCTGTGCAAATTCAAACAGGAAGTGCTTGTCATTTAGATGCATTTATGGTGCATAAAGGGTTGCACAATATTGAGTTAAACGATATTGATGTACTCTTTGTAGAGAATGTTGGTAACTTAGTATGCCCAGCGAGTTATGATGTAGGAACACATTTAAATATCGTACTTGTCTCAGTCCCTGAGGGCGAAGATAAGATTGCAAAATATCCTGTAATGTTTAGACAAGCAGATTTGATTTTAATTACCAAAACAGACCTTTTACCACATTTTAAATATGATATAGAAGAGGAGAAAAAGGCTGCAAGAAAGCTAAAACCAAATGTTGATATTTTAGAGGTAAATATAAACGATATAGAGAGCATTAAAGCGGTTGCAGATTGGATAGAGTTTAAAAGAAAAATGCGATAAGTTGATTGATGGTAAATAGTTGATGGTTGATAGTAGTTTTTACACTATTAACTATCAACAACCCACTATCAACTTTTCGACTGATAAGGAGAAAGAAGTGTGTTTATCAATTCCAAGTAAAGTGGTAAAAATTAGTGACGATAAGACAACTTGCACTGTTGATACAATGGGTGTGCAAAGAGAGGCTAGTTTAATGATGATGGGCGAAGATGATGTAAAGGTTGGTGATTATGTGCTTTTACATATAGGCTTTGTAATGAATAAAATAGATGAAGAGGAAGCCTTAGCCTCCATAGACACCTACAAAGAGATATTAGAATTAATGGATGAAGAGGAGCGAAGGCAGGCTATATTAGATGATGATGCATGCGAAAATAGAGTTAAGAATTAAGAATTTTTGGTGTGGCTTTGTTGCACAAATTCAAAGGTAATGGTAATGAAGAGTTTAGAGTTAAAAAATCTGTATGATGATTTTAGAGATAGCAAAACTATAAAAGCGTATGCATCTTTAATAGAGCAAGAGGCTAAAAAGTTAGATAGGTCTATTAATATTATGGAAGTGTGTGGTGGGCATACGCATACTATTATGAAGTATGGCTTACCACAACTTATGCCTAAGAATGTAAAGTTTATACATGGTCCTGGATGTCCTGTTTGTATTATGCCAAAGCATCGCATTGACCATGCCTATATTTTGGCGATGCAAGAGGATGTTATTTTAGTAACTCTTGGCGATATGATAAAAGTTCCAGGCAGTAAAGGCAGTTTGCAAAATGCTAGAGCCAAAGGGGCTGATGTTCGTTTTGTATATTCTCCTATGGAGTGCTTAAAAATCGCTAGTGAAAACCCAGATAAAAAGGTAGTGTTTTTTGCAATAGGTTTTGAGACAACAACACCTATGACAGCAGTTTTAATCGACACAGTTATAAAGCAAAATATCAAAAATATCTACTTTCATATAAACCATGTAACAGTGCCAGAGGTTATGGAAGAGCTTATAAATAGTCGTGATGAGCATGTAGATAGCTACAATAATCAAATAGATGCCTTCTTAGGCCCTAGCCATGTAAGTGTAATAGCAGGGGCAAAAATTTATGAGAAATTTCCAAAAGAGTACAATCGCCCAGTAGTTGTTACAGGTTTTGAACCGGTTGATATGATGGAGGGCGTCCTTATGATACTTAAGCAATTTAGTGAAGGTCGCTGTGAAAATGAGATTCAGTATAAAAGAGTAGTAAGTTTCGAAGGCAATATAAAAGCACAAGAGTTAATAAACAGATACCTTGATAAAGCATCTCTATTTAAATGGCGTGGGCTTGGCAATGTGCCAAATAGTGGCTTAAAGCTAAAAGAGAAGTATTCTAATTTAGATGCAGAGATTATCTATAAAGATGTGCTACCAATAGAAGAGGTAGAAGACCATAAACTATGTATATGTGGTGATATTTTACGCGGTATGGCACACCCTACAGAGTGTACAATTTTTGGTACTGCGTGTAAGCCAAATAGTCCTATTGGTAGCTGTATGGTTAGTTCTGAGGGGGCTTGTGCTGCTTATTATAAGTATGGAAACCTGCTTTAGAGTTAAGAAGTAAGAGTTAAGAATTGTAGGTGCGACCGTGTCGCACAAATAAGTGAATAGTTAAAAGTGAATAGTGAATAGTTTTGGAAACATTGCTTCGCAATGATTTTATCATAATTGTAGGGTGTGGTGTCCTCACCACACGATGAACCAACTATAAGATTTTTGGAGGGTATATGAAAAGAACGGTTCCTTTATCGGCTGGTAATGGTGGCGAAGAGAATAATGAGCTAATTCGTAAAGTATTTTACAAAGCTTTTAAAAATGATATTTTGCTAAAGAGTGAAGATGCTGCTGTTTTAGATTTGGAAGCTAGTAAAATAGCTATGAGTACCGATAGCTTTACAGTTACGCCTCTCTTTTTTCCGGGTGGAGATATTGGTAAACTAGCAGTATGTGGAACTTGCAACGATATAGCAATGATGGGTGCAAAACCAAAATATTTAACTGTAGGCTTTATTATCGAAGAGGGGTTTGATTTAAGAGAGTTAGAAAAAATTGCTCGCTCGATGAAAAAGGAGCTAGAGCTAAATGGTGCAGCAGTTGTTAGTGGCGATACAAAGGTAATGCCAAAAGGTACAATCGATAAGCTAATAATCAACACCTCTGGAATTGGAGAGTTAGAGTACGAGGGGATTAGCTCTAACAATATAAGCCAAGAGGATACTATTTTAGTTAGCCGAGATATAGGAGCCCACGGTGCAACTATATTTACCGCTCGAGAAGGTATAGAGTTACAAAGTAACTTACAATCTGACTGTAACTCTTTGTACCCTACAGTAAAAGCCTTAATAGATGCAGGTATAAAAATAACAGCACTAAGAGATGCCACAAGAGGCGGAGTATCTGCCGTGCTAAACGAGTGGGCAAAGCAGAGCGATATATGTATAGAGGTAGAGGAAGAGTCTATACCAGTATCACCAGAAGTTTTTGGAGTATGCGAAATGCTAGGCTTCGAGCCAACAATGTTAGCAAACGAAGGGACATTTTGCTTAGCAATAAAAAACGAAGATGCAAGTAGAGCATTAGAGATACTAAAACAATTTAACCAAAATGCTACAATTATTGGCAAAGTTACCAACACCCACAAACAAAGGGTAATCCTAAATAGCAGTTACGGAACAAAACGCTTTTTAGATACACCAACAGGCGAACTATTGCCAAGGATATGTTAGTGCTAAAGAGTAAAATTTATTATATTTTAATTATAACCACGCTAAAATATAAAATATTAATAAAATAGTAGGGTTATAATGTATATAAATAGATTTTTAGAAAAAAAGATAGAGAAGTATCTTGATAAACCAGAAATTATTGCTATTTTTGGTCCAAGACAGGTTGGTAAGACTACGCTTTTAAAAGAGTTTTATAAAAGAAGTAAAAATCCAATATTTTTAACTTTTGAAGATATAGAGTTAAAAATACTTTTTGAAGAAGATATAAAGAGTTTTATAAAGCTCTATATAGAGCCTTACGACACTATATTTATAGATGAGTTTCAATATGCAAAAACAGGTGCTAAAAACTTAAAATTTATCTATGATACAGTAGATAATAAAAAGATATTTATAAGCGGTTCATCTGCTGTAGAGCTTTCTATAAATGCGGTAAAATATTTGGCAGGGCGTATTTTTGTATTCAATTTGTACTCATTCTCTTTTGGGGAGTATTTAGCTTATAAAGATAATAACTTATATAATTTAATTAGTGAAGAGACAAATCCATCTGAGATTATTATAGACAAAGTAAACAGTTATCTTAACGAGTATATTACTTATGGCGGTTACCCAAGAGTAGTTTTGGCAAATGATGAAGATGAAAAAAAAGAGGTTTTAAAAAATTTGCTAAATATCTATCTGTTGCGAGATATAAAAGATGTTGCAGGGATTGTAGATGAAGCCAAAATGTATAAACTACTTAAAGCACTATCTTTGCAAATTGGAAATGTTATTGTCTACAATGAACTTGCAAATCTAATAGGAGTTAGTACTATTAAGTTAAAAGAGTATCTT
>WFYP01000243.1 GCA_015490055.1 Nitratifractor sp. | reverse complement strand
GCTCTGCTTTTTGAGTTGCATCATATATTTTTTTTAAATTTAAAGTTTATTCAAAATGATTATGAATTAGCATTTTTACTACTAATTCCTGCAATTTTATTTAGTGCTTATGTCTTTACTACCATAGCTTTAGAGTCTAAAGAGTCACAAGATAAGCTTTTGGAACACTTAATACGAGAATCTCTGCATGAGATAAACTTGCCAATCTCTACAATAGAAGCCAATATAAAAATGCTAAAAAGAAGTCTAGAGAGTGAAAAAGATAGAAAAAGAGCTATTAGAATAGAAGAGGCTCTTGATAGATTAAAAAGACTGTACAACCTATTGGCATACAATTTAAAAAAAGAGATTTACGAAATAGAAAAAGAGGAGATAGAGCTAAATAAATTAATTCAAAATCGAGTAGAGTTTTTTAAAGAGTTAAATCGTAACAATTTTGAATTGAATTTAACTCCGCTTAAAATTAAAGCAGATAGAATTGGCTTGGAGCAAACTATCGACAACATTATAGAAAACGCTATGAAGTATTCTAAAAAAGATACTACTATTACAATTACTATAGATGGTACAAAACTTACAATTAAAGATAATGGAATCGGAATAGACGATAGCGAACTCTCACTGATTTATCAAAGATACTACCAAAGCGACGACAACTTTACAGGTGAGGGAATTGGCTTGAATATTGTAAAGAGGTATTGCGATAAAGAGGGTATTGGGCTGAAAATAGAGTCAAAAAAAGGTATTGGAACTAAAGTAATCTTAGACTTTAAGAGGGTTATAAGTGCTACTTAATGGGGCTTTATATATAAAAAAATAGCGATTGTTATCTATTTTTAACGAATTTTGGTTATACTTACAGCATATTTTATAAGGAGTATTTAATGGCAATTTTAGATGAAGTAAAAGAAGTTGTAGCAGAGCAATTAGGAGCAAACATAGATGAGATTAAAGAGGATTCTAAATTCGTAGAGGATTTAGGTGCTGATAGTCTTGATGTTGTTGAGCTTGTAATGGCTTTAGAAGAGAAGTTCGATATTGAAATTCCTGATGAGAGTGCAGAAAGTATTGCAACTGTTGCAGACGCTGTAAAATTCATCGAAGAAGCTAAAGCGTAATTTAGCTTATTTTTCCTCTTCGGAGGGAAGATAGGAGAGCTTATAAATTGCACCATAATTTGGTCTATTTAATAGTGAGCTTTGCTATCTTATTTAAATATTAGGAGTTGTTATGAGAAGGGTAGTAGTAACAGGCTTAGGCATGATAAACAGCTTAGGGCACGATAAAGAGAGCTCGTTTAAAGCTATTTTAGATGGTCAGTGTGGAATTGATAGAATTACTATTTTCGACCCAGAAAAGTTTGCTTGTCAAGTTGCTGGTGAAGTAAAAAATTTTGACCCAACAACTATTATGGATGCTAAAGAGGTTAAAAAAGCTGATAGATTTATTCATTTTGGTCTTAAAGCCGCTGCTGAAGCTATGGAAGATGCAAAGATTGATGACAGCGTAGATAGAGATAGATTTGGTGTTAGCTGTGCTTCTGGTATTGGTGGACTACCTACAATCGAGAAAAACTCTGTAATATGTGAAACTAGAGGTCCTAGAAGAATATCTCCATTTTTTATACCATCTGCTTTAGTTAATATGCTTGGTGGATTTGTATCTATATATAATAAGTTAAGAGGTCCTAATATAAGTTCTGTTACAGCTTGTGCTGCTGGTACTCACGCCATTGCTGATGCTGCAAAAGCTATAATGGTTGGTGAAGCAGAGCAGATGTTAGTAGTTGGTGCTGAGTCTGCTATTTGCCCTGTTGGGATTGGTGGATTTGCTGCTATGAAGGCATTAAGTACTAGAAATGACGACCCTAAAACTTCTTCTCGACCTTTTGATGCTGGCAGAGATGGCTTTGTTATGGGAGAAGGTGCTGGTGCACTTGTTTTAGAAGATTTAGACTCTGCAATAGCTAGAGGTGCAACAATTTATGCAGAACTCATTGGCTTTGGCGAGAGTGGAGATGCAAACCATATTACAACTCCTACAATGGATGGTCCACTTAGAGCTATGAAGGCTGCATATAAAATGGCAGGTGAGCCAAAAATTGACTATGTAAATGCACATGGAACATCTACACCAGTTAATGATAAGAATGAAACAGCTGCACTTAAAGAGCTTTTAGGTGGTAAAGATAATTGTCCTCCAATGAGTTCTACAAAAGGTCAAATTGGTCACTGTTTGGGAGCAGCTGGCTCTATAGAAGCAGTACTTTCTATTATGGCAATGAGAGATAGTATAATTCCTCCAACAATTAACTATGAGACTCCTGATGAAAATTGTGATTTAGACTATGTAACAGAGGGTGCAAGAGAGGCTGAGCTAAATGTTGTTATGAGTAACTCATTTGGTTTTGGCGGGACAAATGGAGTTGTTATATTTAAAAAATACCAAGGCTAAAAGATGGCAAATTATTTAGACTTTGAAAAGTCTATTGAAGAGATACAATCTTCTATAGAATCTGCTCGTGCAAGAGTTGATGAAGCTGCTGTAGAGATTCTAAACAAAGATTTAGAAAAAGAGGTAAAAAAAGTTTTTGGCTCTTTAAGCGACTACCAAAAGCTACAACTTGCTAGACACCCAGATAGACCATATGCCTTAGATTATATGCGTCTATTAATGGAAGATGCTCAAGAGATTCATGGCGATAGAACTTTTAGAGACGACCCAGCAATTATCTGCTATATTGGCTGGATAGGCGGACAAAAGACTATGCTTATTGGGGAGCAAAAGGGTCGTGGTACTAAAAATAAATTAAAAAGAAACTTCGGTATGCCTCATCCAGAAGGGTACAGAAAAGCTCTTCGTGCAATAGACCTTGCAGAGAAGTTTGATATTCCTGTTTTGATGTTAATAGACACTCCGGGTGCATACCCAGGGCTTGGGGCAGAAGAGAGAGGACAGAGCGAAGCAATCGCTAGAAATCTTATGGAATTATCTAGTAAAAGAGTGCCACTTGTATCTATAGTTATTGGAGAAGGCGGAAGTGGTGGAGCACTTGCTATTGGTGTTGCAGATAAATTTGCAATGATGCGATACTCTATATTTGCTGTAATTTCACCAGAGGGATGTAGTGCTATTTTATGGAATGACCCAACTAAGATAGAACAAGCAACAAAAGCTTTAAAAATTACACCAGATAGCCTAAAAGAGCATGGATTAATAGATGATATTATTGATGAGCCATTAATTGGTGCCCATAGAGATAAAGAAGCTGCTGCAAATGCGGTTAAAGAGTACTATTTGAATGCGGTTAAAGAGTTAAAAGCTTTAACAAAAGATGAGTTGCTTGAAAAGAGATATCAAAAGCTAATATCTGTAGGTTCATATAACGAGTAGTTGTGTATCTTGCAGATATAGGAAATAGATACGCCCATTTTTATGATGGCAAAGCAGTTAGCCATTTAAGTGTAGATGATTTAATAAAAGAGTATTCTAATGAAAAAGTTTACTATATAAATGTAAACCCAAATAATCTAACAAAGTTATCTAATATAAGTAATTGGATAGATTTAAGCAACTATATTAATTTAAATGGCTCGTACGAAGGTATGGGTATAGATAGACAAACACTTTTACTTAGCCGAGGAGATGGCATATATATAGATGCTGGCAGTGCTATTACAATAGATAAAAAGTTAAACTCTAAATTTGTAGGTGGTACAATTTTACCAGGAATTTGGAGAGTTAAAGAGTGCTATACAGATATATCATCAGTGCTTAAAATTGATGATTTAGCTGAAGTAGATATAGATAAACTACCAACAGACTCTACTAAAATGAGTATATCTTATGGTATCATTGCACCAATAGTTTCGCTTGTTAAATCTATAAATAGTGAAAACTTACCAATATACTGCTGTGGTGGCGATGCTAAGCTAATAAGTAGCTATATAGAAAAAAGCGAATATATCGAAGATTTAATCTTTGAAGGAATGAAAAAAGTAATTAAGGAGAGTAGATGCTAACTATTGCACTACCAAAGGGAAGAATAGCAGAAGAGACAATGAGCCTTCTTGCAGATATTTTTGATAGCGAATTTAAGTTCGAGAGCCGTAAACTAATTTTAAAAACAGAAAAGTTTACATTTTTAAATGTTAGAAACCAAGATGTACCAACATATGTAGAGTATGGCTCTGCCGATTTGGGTGTTGTTGGTTTAGATGTTATTACAGAAAAAGAGTTAGATATTGTAGATTTACTAGATTTACAAATTGGTAAATGTAAAGTGGCAATAGGTATTAAAAACGATGACGAGCTAGATTGGAGTCGCCCAGATATTAAAATTGCAACAAAAATGGTAAATATTACAAAAAACTATTTCGCTAGTAAAGCTGTTGGCGTAGAGGTTATTAAACTTTATGGATCAATAGAGTTAGCACCATTAGTTGGATTAGCTGATGCTATTGTAGATATTGTAGAAACTGGCGAAACTATGAGAGAGAATGGCTTAAAAGTTGCCGAAGATATTATGGAGTCTAGTGCTCACTTAATTGCAAATAAAAATAGCTTTTTTGAGAAAAAGGCTGAGATTTTAGAACTTTACAATTTATTAAAAGAGGCAATAGAGAATCGTGCCAAGTAGTACTGACACTACTAACAATAGTGTAGAGGCACTCAATCTCTATGCTAAGATAGAAGATTTAATCGGAGTAAAAGAGGTATCCCCTACCCTCTATAACTACTACTTCGATATTTTAAAAAATCTAAACTTTAACTCTATTTTAGATATAGGTTGCGGAAAAGGCGACTTTTTATATGAAGTAAAAAAACAATTTAATCCCAAATTTTTGCAAGGCATTGATAGAAGCTCTTTAATGGTAGAGTATGCTAAAGAGAAGGGCTTAAATGTATCCACCAAAGAGTTAAATAAAATTACTGAAAAAGTAGATATTGCAACTGCAACTTTTGATATGATTAACTATTTAACACCTCAAGAGTTTATAGAATTTTTTCAAGATTTAAAAAGTGTAGTTAAAGATAATGGATATTTTATATTCGATGTTAATACAGAATTTGGTTTATCTGAGCTAGCAGTAGGTAACTTTATAGCAGAAGATGAAAATAGATTTTTAGCAATAGAGAGCTTTTACGAAAATGGTTTATATGAATCTAACTTCACACTATTTGAGAAAAGTGGAAATTTATATACAAAAAATCGTGATAGTATCTCGCAATACTACTATAGCCAAGAGTTTTTTGAACTTCTTAGTGGCTGGGAGATACAAAGTATCATCCCAATAAAACTATATGATATGGAAGATTATGATAAAACTATTTATATATTAAAAAGAGTTGATTAATTTTAGGGGTCAAACCCCTTTAAGAATATTTTTTGTTGTCTTTAATTAAGGCTTAAAGATAACACCAGCATTTACACTATCAATGCCATTCATTGTAGTGGCTTTAGAAATTTTCTTTCCACCGCCATAAAGTTTAGTATAATCAGCAAATACTGCTAACTCGTCATTTACATTATAACTACCACCTACACCATATTGGAATCCTGTTGCACTTGTACTATTATCCATAAAGTCAAACTTAGATACACCATAACCTAGTAATCCATATATTGAACCCATTTCAAATTTATATTGAGGTTTAAGATATATAGCACCATTTGTGTAACTAATTGGTTTATGGTCTTTTATTTCATAATCAGACACTGCTTTTGTTAAACGAGCTTCTATTGCCAAGAAATCGTTTAATTCAACACCAGCTAATGCCATAACTGAAGTAGAGTCTCCACTACCACCCCATCTTAAAATTTTATCAGGAGCTTTAGAGCTAGTTTGATTTAATTTATCATACTGACAACCACCACAAACTTTAGCTTCACTATTTACTGTAGCTGTTGAACTACCTAATGCACCACCAAAGTAAGGTTGTATATTACTCTGCTCTGGTGCAGTATCTGGAATTTCTGCAACCGCTGGCTCAACAGGTTCTACATCTGGAGCAGTAGGTTCAGGAACAAAAGCACCCCCTGCAAAAAGAGCAGAACTTGCAATAACTGCAACACTTAAAAATTTTGATATAGTTTTCATTTTTACCACCTTGTAATATCTTGAAAGCTTTTGAGCTCTTTAGAATTTCTAAGAGCGACTTTATCTTTCCTATGAGTGAAGTATACTTTACATTAACTAATATAAAACTTAAATTATTTAATATGAAGAGAAAAATTTGATATTTTTTAGTAGTAATTGACAATTTGTTCACAATTATTACATAATATTGCTAAATAAGCACTTAAAATCAGCCTTTATGAAATTACAAATATTTGACAAATTTTGTAAACTTGTCAAATTGAAATATTTTTCTCTTAAAAAAGAGGGGGATTATATTAAATAACTGAAGTTACCAAGTTCTGTTCTTACAAGTTAATTCTAAAAATAACAAGCTTTTAAAGTTATATATAGTAGATTTATAAATCTAAGAT
>WFYP01000242.1 GCA_015490055.1 Nitratifractor sp. | reverse complement strand
AAACACCCTCTTGTGCTATTAAATGTTATATATAGTGCGTAAGGTCAGTTATTAAAATATATTATATAATCTCTATCCAAACAGATAGTAATATATAACTAAAAATTATAATATTTTAGAAAAAGTGTTACGCTTTGGGAACAGTTATGCCCCAAAGATTAGTAGCCCAACACGGTAAGTTATAAATGATAGTACCCAAGCGGTAGTAGTAGTAAATATGAATAGATATACAAAATATTTGAATCCACCGGCTTCTTTAGTAAATACCCTAGATGCTGCAAAACATGGTAAGTATATCATTACAAAAACTATAAACGACATCGCTATTGGTATGTTTAAATTTTTATGCAAAATATCTTTTAGCGATTTGCTTGTTTCATCAACTTCGCCTACAGAGTAGAGTACGCCAAGTGTAGATACAACTACCTCTTTAGCTGCAAGCCCAGCTTCTAAAGATACGCTTAGTCGCCAATCAAATCCTAATGGTGCAAAAAAAGGCTCACTAAATTTTCCAACTCTTCCTAAATAGCTATTTTCTAACTCTTTTGCTTTTAGTTCGGTAGCTAACTTATTTTTAGCCTCTTTTGTACTTGCTTGCTCAATTTTTACACTATAGACTTTTTCTAACTCAGGTTGCTTTGGATAGTTAGAGCTAAACCAAATTATCATAGAAGCTAACAGTATAAATGTTCCAGCTTTGTTAAGGTAACTTGCTGCATTAGAGTAAACAGTATGCCAAATTAATTTAAAGCTTGGCAGTCGATATTTTGGCATCTCCATTACAAATGGTTCATCTTCGCCTTTAAATACAACCACTCTTAAAACTTTTGCCATAATTAGCCCTAAAAGTGCACCAGATATATAGATTAAAAATAGTATATTCCCAGATTCTGCTTCGCTAAAAAATGCTCCAGTAAAAAGAACATATATAGGCAATCTAGCCCCACAACTCATAAAGCCTAAGATAAATAGAGTAATTAATCTATCTTTTTCACTCTTAAGAGTTCTTGCAGCCATATAGGCAGGTACAGTGCATCCAAAGCCAGTAACAAGAGGTATAAAGCTTTTACCATGCAATCCAAACTTATGGAAAAACCCATCTAACAAAAATGCTACACGGCTCATATATCCAGTTGTCTCTAAAAGAGCTATACCAATATAAAGAATAATAATGTTTGGTAAAAAGAGCAATACTGCACCAACACCGGCAATAATACCATCTACTACCAAACTTCTTATGTCATCATTAGAGATATGTGAACCAACAAAGTCGCCAAGTGAGCTAATAGCACTATTGATATAATCCATTGGGTAGTTTCCAAATGTAAATGTTAGCTGAAAAAGCCCCCACATAAAAAATAGAAATATTGGAATACCCAAATACTTATTAAGTAAAATTGAGTCTATCTTTTGCGTAAGTGTTAAACTTTTAGAAACAGAGTGTTGGCTAACAACTTCTAGTGCAACTCCTCTAGCAATAGAAGCATGCTCTACCGCTTTTATCTCTTTAATATTTTTTGTCTCGTGATGAGTATAAATATGCTCTAGGGAATCTCGAATAAGTGGGTATAACTCTATCATAATTGGGTTATTATGCAACTCTTTATAAAGACTCTCTTGCTCAAATAGTAAGCCTATTGCAACTTCTCTATTTGTCCAATCTTTGTAACTAAAAGCTCTTTCGTCAAGAAATTTTCTTATCTTAATAATCTCTTCTTCTAATGGGTCGCTATAGATTAAATTATTATGCTCTCTTTTGCCATTATCTGCAATTTCGTGCATAGTATCTAGCAACTCATCTACGCCTTCACCAGTTTTTGCAGAAACCATTATAACTTTTACACCAAGTATCTTTTGTAACTGCTCAATATCGATATCTATACCATCTTTTTTAGCTTCGTCAGCCATATTAAGAGCAACTACCATCTTCTTATTTAACTCTAAAAGCTCACAAGTTAAAAGTAGGTTTCTTTGTAAATTTGTAGAATCAACAACATTTAAAATGAGGTCATACTCTTCATTTATTAAGAAATCTTTAGCAACTTTCTCCTCTTGCGTAAAGCCATCTATAGAGTAAGTACCTGGCAAATCAATTAAATCAAAATGGTGGCAGTGGTGCTCAAAACATACTTCCATTTTATCTACTGTAACACCAGAAAAGTTACCAACTTTTACACGGTTGCCGCCACTCATAGCGTTAATTAGCATAGACTTACCAACATTTGGTTGCCCTGCAAGTGCTATTTTTATTGCCCCTAAGCCACTCTCTGGCTTTTTATCTAATTCGCAACTGCTACAGCTCATTTTGGTTCTACCTCTATATTTTCTGCTTCACTTTTTCTTAAAGCTAATAATGTACCATCTACCATTATCTCTATTGTAGATTTACCTAAAGCAAAATCTATAACTTTTATATTAGCTCCTTTTAAAAGCCCAAAAGATGCCAATCTTTGCTTTAAATCGCCAGTAGCATTAACCTTTTTTACAATAGCTTCCTCTTGCTTTTTAAGCTCTGATAACTTCAAAAGCACTCCTTTTTATTTAAACTTTGATAATGATAACAGTTATCATTTTAAAACTTGCTTAACTTCAGTTAAATTATTCGAGCAACTTATCAATAATCTTAGATATATCTTTGTAATCATATATATAATTGTGTGTTGCATCTAATGTAACTGTTTTGTTAAACTCCATACTATTTTTTAAATTTTCAATACTCTCTTTGGGTATAACTTCATCTTTTTTTACAAATATTGCATTAATCTCTTTAGCTTTAGAACTCTTTAGCCACTTTAACTCTGGAAATTTATGCTTTATTAATAACTGAAGTTACGCACTATATACATTATTTAATAGCACAAGAGGGTGCTTAATGTGAATAGTTTTTAATAAAAGCTAGCCAAAGCTAACTTGCGTTAAAAACTGTTTACAGTAAGTGCCCTCTTGTGCTACCCTTAGGGCAAAACAAAAAAGCAACACCTATAAAAGAAAAATTATCACTCTTAGCTTCGGCTAGGAGAGAGAATTTATTCTTTCATATCTGTCACTTTTT
>WFYP01000241.1 GCA_015490055.1 Nitratifractor sp. | reverse complement strand
TTATGTAAGAGTTTAAGGGTATTCTGTTAAGATTTAAAGGATTTTTAAGACAGAACATTAAGTTAAGAGTTTTAACTCCATAAAATGCATAAAGCTTAAAGCACAAAGCCAAAAGCTTGCCACAATGTCATTCCCTTGAAAACGGGAATCTACGGTTTAAATTGTCAAAAAAGTTAAATTGCAACTTATAGAGAGTTAAAAATTGCAGATTCCCGTTTTCGCGGGAATGCCGGCGGTGGTAGATTCTCAATTTTATTTGATAATTACTTCAATTATATGGTTATAAAATCTTTAACTTAGGGGCAGCTATAATACTTTAATTTAGCAGAATAAGAAAGTCTCTTATCTTTTTGGCTCTGTTATTTTCCAAGTGGAATTTGTAGGATTATATATAGCTATATATACAAATCTCTGTTTTTTATTTGTTTCGGCAACAAGAGAGTAGTTAAATTTAATCGCTTCTATTTTTAGCCTATTTTTACCAATAACTCTAATCTTTCTTACTCTAAGTCTTGGGTTTGGTATCTCAAACAGTTTATGAGCTTTAGGATTAAGCTTATCGCCATTAAAGACAAAAGCGTAAACTCCATTATCTCTAGCACTTCCAGCAAGTAGATATTTAGCTCCTTTAGAATGCAAAATATTAACGGTTAAAGCATCAAAGCCCTCTACTCTATCTGTAATAGTTTTTGTTTTTGGATTAATTTGATAAATTACGCCCTTTTGAGCTTTGTAATTACTTTCGTCTATACTACTAGCTATAAGCTCACTACTGTCACAATCATAAACTATAGATATAAGTCCATAAGGATTTGTAGAGTTAGGCTTTACATCATCTATTACCATCCAACGAGATAATTTACCACTTTTGCTATCCATTTTATATATAGCTTTTTGCAAATTAAATGTCGAAGGATGAACACTAATAAATGGGTTTGGTGTTAAATATATATTTCCTAAATTATCTATAGTATATGTACCAAGCGCATCAAAAACTTCCCACTCTTTTTTATGTAGTACTTTATTGAACTTAGGACCATAATAAAATGCTATACCTTTATAGTGTAATTGACTTAAATCTATAATTGGTCTTTTAATCCCTAAGCTATATAAAAATTGTGGTATCTTCGCACAACTTCTAACCCTATTAAACTCTTTTAGCTTAAAAGCTTTTGCAGACTCTTTTTTCTCAACTTTTGGACCATCATTCAGCAAAAAATAAGCTGCCCCACCAAGAAACAACAACACAACCAAAACCGGTAATACTCTCTTCATCAAAATCCTTACACTATAAACTATCAACCATTAACCATCAACAATAAACTACTCCCCAATAGGGACAAACTTAGGTCCAACAATACAAGGCCACACTTTCACACTTGGGTTACCATTTTTATCTATAGTGCTATCTGCCCAGCAGTACTCTTCGCCAGCTTTAGCATCGTTTTGAATAGTTGGAACATACCAGATAACCGTATCTGTATTCTCTATTAACTCTTTATCTTTAGTATATTCTTCTGGACCATCATAATCTAATTTACAGCAACTACCAAGAGTTAGTAAATCTTCATTACCCTCATCTTCTTTATACTTTGTTACATATACATCTTCGTTATCACCACGACTATTATCGTGAAACTGCCCACGATTTGGTTCTATATAGTAGCCATCATTTGCATCTTCGGGGCTTGTTACTCTATACAAATATTTGCCATCTAACATTTTCTCTTTGCCAGTAGAGCGATACCCCTGCTCTATTTGCCAATCGTTCCAATCTTTGCCATTATATAGTGCAAAACGCTCTTTATCACCCTTTAACTTAATATCTAATCTCATTACCGGACGATATATTGCTTTATCAGAGCAACCTCTGCCTAAATTAATTGCAACAACTCTAAACGAGCCATCTTTATTAAATATAAATTTATTTTCATATCTGTAGTTACAAGCCATAGGCCATTTAGGATTTCTAAAATCTTGAACTATATAAAACCCTGTAACCTTGCCAGATTTATCTTTAATCTCTTTAATTTGTGGTCCATTAAATGCCAAAACAACCGAAGTTGAAAACATAGGACACCCCATAGCATCGTTATAACCAAAGGTATATTCATTATTAACACCTTTGATAAACTCTACTCTATGCCCAGCCATCATTACTGGCTCTGTTGTATCTAATTTATCAGCGCCCAACCCCTTATAAGCCACATGCCAATCTACAATTTTAAGGCTTCTTGCAACACTTTTACCCTTATATTTAATATCACGAATCTCAAGCCCATCTGAGCCGGTTAAGTGGTACTTCATACTCCAGCCAAATTTAGTTAAGTTGCTATCTTTTTGGCAAAAGTTTTTCATAATATAGCGATTCTCAAGTGTTCGCTCATCTATACAAGCTGGCGTATATGTCTTACCAAGCCCAGCCCACTTTGCAATGGCTAGTTTTAAATCGGTTAAATCAACAATAGCCCAGAGTGCTCGCTCTTTTTTATGGTCTGCAAATGTTGGTGCAACGCATAGATGGTTTTTATCTTCGCAAGGTGATTGTTCCAAATTCGAGCGAACATTTGCCATACTAAGCTCACTAGGTGTTGGTGTATGCCCCAACTCTTTAATAACTTTTGGATTATTTAGTGCAATCTCTTTAGCGATATTTGTAAGTCTAGCACTAATATCGGGCTGAGAGTTAGCATACCTTTTTACCGATACAACCTTTTTAGCCTTAACATCAACAATAGCACGAGTAGTAGAGTTAAGAGCATAATTATACTTCTCTACTACATAGCAAATAGAGCTTTGACACTCGTTTTTACTCTTATTATCAAGCATAGAAGATATAGCAGGTACTACTCTCATAATATCGTTATGAAGCAGTTTATTATCAATTTTAGTATCGCTTAAAAACTCTTTACTCTTTAAAGCTACATTTTGAGCAACAACACCATTATCATCTAATTCAGATTTTTGTAGTGGTAGAGTAGATTTACCCTTTTTATAAAGCTTTTTTAAATCTGCCAAATACTCCTCTACAGCAGGTATTTTAGCTACACTATCTTCATCTGTATCTGGAATAATTATCTTCTTATCACTCTTATCCAAGCTCTTATTAGCAGTAGCAACTTTTAAAACTTTATGACTCTTTTTATAATACAAGCCACCAATAGCAAGCCCACCAACAATTAAAAGAGCAAGTGCAATTTTATACTCATTTTTCATCTACTTTAACCTTTGAATATTAAAACCTTTTTTTTCTAAATAGTATAATACACTCTTTTGCCCTAAAAAGTGCATAGCTCCAAAAGCAAATAGATATTTTTTATTTGGGTTTTTAGATACGAGCTTATCTATCCTATCAGCCATACGCACATTTCTGCTATAGAGAATTCTCTCTATAAATCTCTTTTTCAAATCTTCGCTAATTTTTGCAGTAGCTAAAGAGTCTTTAAAATTTTTTATAATAGCTTCGCCATTGCCAGTTATATAGTTACGTAGAAGTCTCTCTGTCTCATTGGGTCTCTTCTCTAAATCATCAAGTGCAGCATTAAGCATATCTATCTGCTCTTGCTGATTAAAATCTTCAAATACACTCAACTGTTCATCTATACTCTCAACTCCACCAGCACTTTTGTTATTATCTCTAGCCCACTCATAAATTTGCTTATCTAGTGGCTTATAATCATGATACTTTAACTGATACTTCAAAGCACCCAGAGTGCTAGATATAGCCCATATTTTAAAGTTATTTAATCTTTTAATACTTAAAAATGGACTTATCTTTTTTAACTGCACATCTAAGCGCTTATATGTCTCTTTTGGCAAAACATCTTGCAGTGTTTTACCATCGTCTCTCTTCATAGCTTGCATAACTTTTATTTTCAGGCTATCATCCATTTTAATCTCTGTCTTTATTACATCGCTATTTTTCATAACAGTTTTTAACTTAGAGCTAATAGTCAAATATGGGTGCGGAATATGCATTGTTCCAAATAGATAAATTGTACTATTACCTCTAGTCGCTTTCCATAAAAAAGGCGAATAGTGCATAATCTGGCTAGCATTATTCTCCAAATTACTCTTAGCAAAAAGTGCACCAATAAAGAGAACAATAATTAAGAGTTTTTTCATTTCAAAATCTCTGGTCTATACTCAAAATGCATAGTATCATAGTGATACCACTTACCACCCCAAATAAAGCCGTGTTTCTCAAATATTCGTACTATTTCATATGGAATTTTGTTTTGGTAACGGTAGCCACCCTTGCTCCAACGCCAATAGGCAGAGTACTTTACATTTATATCTATAGCCGCCCCAAAAGAGTGCACGCTTAGTCTATTTGTTCCTGCAATATGTCGCCACTTAAAAGTACCCCCAATCGGATGCAAAAACTTTTTATACTTAGCAGGCAAAGCATTTAATTCAGCCCTTACAGCACTTAAAGCATTAGCCACACCATTAGCTCTTGTAACTAAAATATTCCCACCAAACCAAGGAATACGAACTAAATTTCTCTTAACTTCACTAGCATTATGCCCATAAAGCTCTTTAAAAAGTGGCTCAAAGCGTATTCGCCCTGGGTCGTCGTTTAGTGGCATACCACTAACCCTATGGTGCGGATATTTAAACCTAAACATATCCTCTATATCAGGAGAGTTAAGCAACTGCTTAAAGTTCTTTTGCCTACCATCATCATAAACAAAACTTTTACCATTAGTCAAATAAATCCGATTATTCTCACACTTAGCAATCTTAGAGTAAGAACTAACCAATTTAAGAGCATTTAAATCACATTTTGCATAAGTTGCTACACTAAATAGCACAACTAAAGTTATAATTTTTTTCAATCTCTAGCCTTTATTGAATATTAATATTTGCTATTATTATAGCACTTTATTATTTTAGGGCACCTCCATTGCCACTAAGTTAAGAGTTTTAACTCTATAAAATGCATAAAATTTAAAGCATTAAGCTAAAAGCTAGCCACCATGTCATTCCCGTGAAAACGGGAATCCACAGTTTAAACTGTCGAAAAAGTATTTTTTAATTTTTAGGCAGTTAAAATCGTGGACTCCCACTTCTGTGGGAGTGACGAAGTGGCTAGCTTTAAGCTGTCGGCTTTGAGCTTAAAGCCAAGAAATGGATATGGAATCTTAACT